>JAZRBC010000231.1:0-6454 GCA_045634905.1 Akkermansia sp. | reverse complement strand
ACTGACTCATTCTGCCAGGCAAATTGGACTTTGTGGATGTAGAATGTAGAAAGTAGAATTTTGAATGTACAAGTTTCCCGCGCCTTCGGCGCGGCTGTATCAATGCGCGCTCCGCGCGCCTAACTACAATACTTCGTAATTCATACCTCGTAATTCGTAATTCAAATTCCCATTTATCGCGCTGCATGGTGATTTCCGGACTTATTAAGCCCACCCGCACGGATTTCGACAAAGATTCCGGCAAATCATCTCCCCCCATATGAGCGATTTACCAAAAGTCCTCAAGAAAATGTGAATTATCCTTGATAATCAATCAAGATAGCCTATAATCTGCGCTCAGACAATACCCTCACATGAAAACCACCCACCAGATTCGCCGGAAATGGGCTGATGGATGCGAAAGCATCACCACGGGGCACCTGCAATTCGATATCACGGGGCAGGATGGTGCGCTGCGCCTCCGCTGCCGGAATGGAGTGACCGGGTGGCAACGCTTTTTCCGCTCGCGCCCGGTATTTGAGGATGCTGCCGGCACAAATCTTGCCACAATAAAGCTGCCTCTATTTGCAGGGGGAGACTTTACTCTCTGTCTGCCGGACGGGAGACAGGAAAGAATCAACGAAATGAGGCCCCTGCCCACCGGCCTTTCTGAAGAACTTGCCATGGGCGTGGCATGCTTCCGCGACATGTGGTTCAGCGCTGCCGCTGGCGATAATGATTGCGGCGATTAATCTTCCCCTATGAAACTGAGCGATACTAACCTTTCTGTACAGGACCGCGAATGGGTGGAGCAGGAGCTGCCCCCTGGCGAGGAATTACTGCTGGTCTGCAAGCCTGCCACCACCTTGTGGAAACCGGGCTATGCCTACCGCATGTTCTTCGCCACTTTGTGGAATGGTTTTCTGTTCGGCATCCTCGGCATGCTGTTTATCAACCATATCACACTGGAGGAAATCATCGAAAAGCCTGCCATTCTGCTCCTGTTTCTGGGGATGCTTCCCTTTTACCTCATCGGTATCGGGTTAATCATCAGCCCCTGGTGGGAGCGGGAAAACGACCGCCGCACAGTGTATGTGCTCACCAATCGGCGCGCCATCGTGCTGCGTCCCTCCATGATACGCCGCCGTCCGACCTGCCGCAGATTCCCGTTGACGCACAATCTGATTAAGGAAGTGCAAGAATACCGCAAGGGCCGCGGTGACATTGTGATGGATTACGATGAGCACCATGGCCGCAACGGCACCACACTCATGCCGACGGGATTCCTGCATGTAGACAATGTACGCGAGCTGGAGTACCGCATCCACCAATACCTGCCGGATGCTCCGCCTCCTGCCCCGGGTACAGAGGCAGACTCCAGCCCGGAGCGCCCCGGACTCGGGTATGTTCCTCTGGCGGTGGTAGTACTGCTCTATTCTGCTCACTACCTGGTGAATCAGTATATTCTGCAGACGAATTCCCCGAAGCCCCAGGGAGAGGAGTTCAGCGCGCTTCTCATTATCGTGTGTGCCTGTGGCATCTCCATTCGCACCATTTATCGCTGGCGCAAGGCCTGCCGGGCCTACCGCGAAGTCTCCATTTCGCCTGAAAAGAAGTCGTAATCCTCGCGACCGCTCATAAAGAAACAGACATCGCGCTTGTCCTTGTAGAAGAACTTGCGGGCCATGAAAATTCCCTGGTCTTTATCGTCGGGGCGAATGTTCTGCTCATTTACAGGCTTGGCGCGGATGATGAAGCCATCATCACAGAAGGTGATTTCCGGGCAGGGCGGCACACACCGGGAAACGTAGGAATACAAACCGACGCGCGTATACCCGCCCTCCACCTTGCGGAATACAAGGTAATCTGTGGTCACCGCCCCGGTGGCGAGCGCGCGGATAAAGACGATGGTATCGCCGGAGGGGCTGCAGGTCCAGTCCCAGCTGCGGTACATCTCCCCCAAAGCGCCATAGAACAACTTATCGAGCTCCTCCAGCGGTGTCACTACCCCCTCCTCGGTATGCCCGGCATACACATCCATGTACACCGAATCCGGATGTTCGGGCTCATCGCGAACAGCATCCATTTTCTCCCGGGTGCCCAGGGCATTAAAAGCGCGACTCACCGCGTTATCCGGCTTCGGATATTCAGCATACGAGCAGCACTCTGCCCAGAGCGGCGCCGCTACCAACAGTGATAAGAACCAGGCTTTCATCGATTTACTTCCGGTCATCAAACAATAGTGAAAGGGGGGATATGGTCACGTAAGGCTTTCCCTGCCAGCAGCCGATAAGCTGCCCATCCTGCACCTGCCACTCCAGGCGGAAATGGCAGCAGCCCTCCGCCTCTTTCCAGGCGTGCATCGTGCCGGGAGCAACCTCCATCGATTTAAGGCGATACAAGGTATAATACGACCTTAAACGTCCGGATGCCACACAGGCAAAGGAATCGGGCGTCAGCCAATGAATGGATTTCGTTATCTCCGGCACAGCAGGATACAGTCCCACCGGATTCCGGTGGTACAGGTACCGGCGCTCTCCCGAGCTCTGCCGCAGCGCCAGTACCTCAGCATTGACATCGCGGCGATAAAGCAGTTCCACGACCGCACCCTCTGCATTTGCGGCAGATTGTGACACGAATGCAACGTCCGCTGACTCAGGAATCACCTTACCGTATAATTCGGCAGCCAGCCCCGGCACCAGGCAGAAAAAAGCCACGACGGAAAAGAAAAGAGAAGTTTTCATAGTCTGTAAAACTGATACTTATGTTTTATCGTCGTTCTATCAGTTTTTCTTTCTTTTAGTCAAATGGGAAATACTAATCAATAAGCGTATTTCGATAAATTGGAAGTTGGCGAGCCAACGGCGAGCGGAAATTTGGGCCCGTAGGGCGGTATATCATTAGCCCAGCGTGGAGCCGCAACGCGGCGGAACGCTGGGTTTGGTGTTAAATATACCCGGAACCCCGAACGAAGTGAGAGGGTGGCAGGGAGGCCACGGCTTATTATGAAGCAACGCTTTCTGCCGCCCACTCGCCATGCTCGGGGCTCTGATATCATTTTCGTTTTACCCAGGGTTTCGCGACTGCGTCGCTGCACCCTGGGCTAATGTTCTGCCGCCCTGACGGGCTCAAAATTCCGCTACGCGGACGCTCCGCAAACTACTCTACAAAGCCAATTTATCGGGATGCATGGTGATTTTCGGTCTTATTAGAAATCCCCATGTGTCGAAACATTGCGATATCCTGCGCAGAAAAGCCAGGTTATAGTCATGGTTACTGCGCTGATGAGGTATTGCCAGATGCCAATGAACAAGAGCGTCAGCCCCTCCTGAGCATCATAATTCCCAGCGGCTTTCCAGAGAAGATGGCTGACCAGGCAATACACCATGAACAGCAGCGAAACGCAGCCCACCGCCAGGGCAACCTGGCTGCACCAGCTGCGGCGGCGTGTCACGGCATAAGCCAGCAGCACCGGAGCGGCATACACAAGCCCCCAGGGGAAGGAAAGGATGCAGACCAGCAGCAGCCAGATGCCGCAGGCCCTTCTGATGTGTCTGGAGAAGCGTTCCATATACTGATACTAACACATCTGACACCGGAAAACGCGATTTTTTAGAAAAAAAACTGTTTTTTTGCATCAAAAAGCTGCGGAAATGCGTCTATCTGGTGTTAAAGCATACGAAGAACACGCGATGCACTTTCCCTTTTTCGGCAACAGCGCAGAGAAAAGGCTCCGGCAGGAATGCACGGAGTGGTTTCTGCTGCACCGGCATCGCCTGCTGGCTTATGCACTGCGCCAGGGGGACGACATGACGGATGCCGAGCACCTGCTCTCTGCGGTTTCCGGCAAAGTGGTGGAGGTATTCTGCCGGGGGCGCATTCCAACAGCGGAATGGATGCCCTACACGCTGCGTGCCATTCATAATGAAGCCACTACCCTGCGCCGCCTGAACGCCCGCCGGCTCGAAACCGAACGCCGCTACACGCAGGAGCAGGAAACACTACGTGAATCTGATACAGAGGACGAGCAGGTACAGCAGCTCAAGCTAGGGCTCTGCCACCTGAACTTTCCGCAGCAGGAGCTCATCCGCCTGCGCATCTGGGAGGAGCTCACCTTTGCTGAAATCGGGCAGCAGCTGGGCATTCCTGAATCAACCGCCCGCCTGCGCTACACCACCGCGCTGAACCTACTCAGACAACACCTGAAAGGAGGTCTCAACTCATGACTCCCGACGAGAACAACATGCACGCCGACACTGAACAACTCCTGCGCCGACTGGCTGCTCAGGAGCACGAGCTGCGCATGAGCGATGAGCAGACCGAGCGGCTTCTCGACTCCATCGAAAGCGGATACCGCCGCCACAAGCGCTACCGGATATACAGCCGGGCGCTGCAGAGCGCCGCGGCCCTGGTGATGCTGGCGGTGGCAGGTGCCGCCTATTTCCAGCACGACGAGGAGCTGACGCAACTGGCCACGGACGCGCGTTCCCAGGAAATGCCGCCGTGGTGTTTGCCTGCTCCGGTTGACACATACGAAGCTGAGTGCGAAGAAGAATGTTGCGACGAGGCAGGCAGCATCACCCCGGCTGCCGGAGAGGTCGTTCCGCCCATCGCTATGGCTGGCAACGTGCGCAGCGGAAGCAGTGCATGGGATTGCGCTCCCCCCATACCGGAATCCATACACGACGCTACCCAGGTAGCCACCGTGGTGCCCAAGTCAAAGCTCAGCAAAAAAAAGAAAATGGTGAAATGCCAGTCTCAGCTGCAGGATTACCGCAAACTGGCACTGCTACTCAGCCGCCCTGAACCGGATCTGGCAGAGCTGCGCCGTATGCTCAGCACGGGTAAACCGCTGTATATTCCAACTGACAAGGGAGGTCTGACCGTGTGTCTCAGGCAGGATGGCAGCGTCGAAATCATCCCGCAGCAGGCGGCTGCCACGCACCTGCTGAAAGCCCAGGGGGATTCCCTGCCCGAGGAGCTCCGGCGGCAGCTGAAAATTACCGCTGAGCGATAATTCCCGCTTGACCTTCCTTCATCTTTTTGCTTAATTAATGGAAACAATTCCACCATGCACAAGCTCCTGTTCACCCTGTTTCTTGCCTCCGCCATCTGCCTCGCGGCCGATGATTCGTCCGCTTACTGGCAGCATCTCCAGCAGCACCCCAGTGCCGAGGTGCAGAAACAGGTGGAGCGCTACCGGCAGGGGCTCTGCCCCGTGGATGAGATTCTGGTGGCAGAGGAGAAGCTGCTTCAACGCCAGATGCAGACGGCCGACAAACAGCAATATGTGCAGCTCGGGCAACAGCTCATCCGAAACTACCGGGAGCAGCTGCGGCTGGAAGAGCTGAGGGGCTCTCAGAACAACGTGCAAATCCCCCGCATCAGGCAGAAACTCCACGAACTCGAAGCCCGAGTGCTCCAGGCCGGGCTCTGATGATCCCTTGTCGGGCAGATATGAGAGGCAAGAAGAAAAAAATCGCACAAAACATTGACTTTTTTTTATTTACGATACATTTGCGAAAGATTGGAAATAATTCCGCAGTACACTATATCAGGAAATACCATGAAAGCTTTCTTTTCCATACTTTGTCTCGTTTCCCTGATGGGGCCGGTTTCCGCTGCCGATTTTTTCATGGGAGAACGTATTTCTGCCGCCTCGAACACCAGCAGCGATGAGGTTTTCAACGCCATGCTCCTGACCTGGACGCAGGATATACAGCACGCCCGCAAAAACGGCGAATTGTGCGTGTGCAGCAATGCGGACATTACCGCCGCGCGTCAGGCTGTCAATGATGCCGTTTTTGCCGCACGCCGCGCCTATGAGGCACAGATGGAATATGCCCGCTACTCGCTGGAGCCACTCAGCGAAAGCATGCCGCAACGCCACGATGCTGCGTTGCAGCAGTTCAGTCAGGCCTTACTCGTGCTTCTGCAGAATGATATGCAGCAGCTGCGCCTGCGCTCGGTGCTCTGCGATGCCGCACGCCAGCCGGAAATGCAGACCAGAGAAAATGCCTTCAGCCAGGCACTGGCCACCCGGTTCTCCACGGCACCGACCATGCGCAGCGATATGGCAGAGTTGCAGACTTTCCTGAACCTGCAGCACCAGAGAAAAGTGGATTTTGTGACCAGTCTGCTGGCTGGTGACCGCCCGGCCACCGAGTTCCTGACCAACACCCGGCTGGAAAACGCACCGGAGGACTACGCCTCCACCTGCCAGGAGAAATTCCGCTCTGCCTGCGCCGGCTGGCAGCAATACATGGAGGCCGCCGCCAGATTACACTGCCCCATTCCCTCGCTCCAGGGCGGCAGCACCGCCGCCGCCACCGAGGACTGCCGACTGATGCTCCAGATGCAATTCGAAGATTTCCTCACCCTGCTGGCAAGTGGTCTGGGAAAATAAATATACTGCCATGAATCTGCTCACCCCCCTTGTAGTCCCCCTGGCGCTGGCAAGTCCGCTGCTGGCCCA
>JAZRBC010000230.1:0-17915 GCA_045634905.1 Akkermansia sp. | reverse complement strand
TGCCTAAGCCCGCTTGGCCTCCGAGTTGGGCGCGGGTGGGTTGCGCGCGGGTGGGGGCAGGGGGGCCGTTCCGGATTCTGGATGGCCGCCGGGTGCTCTGGGAGGGTGCTGAGGGTGAGGCCTTTGAGGTGTTGCCGTATGCTCCGCAGGTGTATCTGGTGAGCGAGAGTGATGAAAATGTGAGCTGGAGCGAGCTGGGCTGGAAGCCGGCGCGGAAGTACTACGCCAAGAAGGGGATGCACCATGTGGTGCGGGGGCAGGGCCCGAAGGGCAGGAGCGTGGACTCTGGCCCTGCGCTGCGCGAGCTGCTGGCCCGCCGGGTGTGGCACGGTGCGTGCGGGAGCACATCTACGATTGAGCTGCCGAAGGGCGAGTACCATTTCTACCCCGAGGGTGCGCAGCGCATGAGTTATTATATCTCGAACCACGACCAGCAGGATATGCAGCCGGTGGGGCTGCCTATTGTGGGGCAGCGGGGACTGAAGATTAATGGCAATGGCTCTACTTTCGTTTTCCACGGGGCGATGCAGCCGGTGCTGATTATGGACAGCAAGGACGTGGAGCTGAATGATATCACCATTCGCCACGATGCGCCTTATTACAACGAGGGCCGTATTGTGGAGATTGCGGATGGCAAGACGACGCTGGAGTTTGCCCCGATGTTCCGCTGGGAGGTGAAGGATGGCCACTACTACCTGATGGGCGATGGCACGCCGCGCAAGCCGCAGGCGGTGCTGGCGTTTGAGCGCGATGGCCGCATGGTGGCCACGGGTAAGGCCGGCGATATGGGCTGGACGACCCGCTGCGAACAGGTGGGGCCGAACCGCGTGCGTTTCCACCAGGATGCCGCGGCTATGGGTCTGAAGGTGGGCCAGGTGCTGGTGCTGCGCCACTATGGCCGCCCGCACCCGGCGATGGTGATGCACCACGCGGATGGGGTGAAGCTGAAGGATGTGGTGTTTCAGGATAGCCAGGGGATGGCGCTCATTGCCCAGCGCAGCCGCGATATCAGCATCAGGGGCGGTGGCTGCATCTGCGCGACGGGCCGTGTGCACACGGTGGCTGCGGATGCTACGCATTTCTCGAACTGCGCAGGCCATATCTCAGTGAAGGGTGCTTTGTATGAGGGGATGATGGATGATGCCATCAATGTGCATTCGACCTGCCTCGGTATTGAGGAGGTGGTGAGCCCCACGGAGATTATCGCACGCTACATGCACGGTCAGGCGGTGGGATTCGAGGTGTTTGCGAAGGGGGAGCGCATCCAGTTCATCCGCGGCAAGACGCTGGAGAACCACCCGCAGCTGGTGAAGGCGGCGGGCGTGGAGTGGCTGGATGAGCTGCACCTGCGCATTACGCTGGAGGAGCCGCTGCCGGAGGGTATAGGCGAGGGGGATGCGATTGAGAACGCTGACTGGTACCCGTCTGTGACGTTCCGCGACAGCACGGTGCGCCACAACCGCGCTCGCGGCACGCTGTTTACCACGCCTAAGCCGGTGCTGGTGAAGGGCTGCCGCTTCATCGGCTCCAGCGGCTCGGCTATTCTGCTGGCGGGCGATGCGCAGGGATGGTACGAGAGTGGCCGCTGCCTGGATGTGCGGATTGTGGATAACCAGTTTGACCACAATCTGATACAGCGCTACCAGTTCACGGAGGGTATCATTTCCATCTACCCGATGGTGAAGCAGCCCGCGGAGCAGAAGGAGCGCTACCACCGCAATATCCGCATTGAGGGGAATACTTTCCTGACCCACCGCGTGCCGCTTATCTACGCGATTTCGGCGGACGGCATCATCTTCCGCAAGAATAAGGTGAAGTTCGACGACAAGCACGCCCCGATGCACGGCGGGCAGCCCTATGTGCTGCAGCACTGCGGCGAGACGGAGCTGCAGAAACTCTGATTTTCGCCGGACGGTTTTCCGGCAGAGAGAGGGCGTGGGAGGAATTGGCCTCCCGCGCCTTTCTTATTGTGTGATTTTGAGCTGTTTGGCAGGTGTGACCCCGAGCTCGCGGAGTTTTTCGACCTGTGAGAGGTAGTTGCCCTTGCCGGAGCTGAGCTGTTTATCCGCCGTCTCATAGGTCGAAAGAGCCTTGCGGAGGGATTCGCCTACGTTGATGAAGTTGCTCTGGAAGAGGGCAAATTTATCATAGAGCAGACCGGCGCGTTCCACGATGTCGTTCAGATTACGCTGCTGCGCATCTTTCTGCCAGAGGAAATGAACCAGCTGCAGCGCCATAACCAGATTTGACGGGCTGACCAGCAGTACTTTGCGGCGTGTAGCCTCATGCACCAGTTCCGGAGCATGCTGCACCGCAGCGATGTAGGCTCCCTCGTTCGGAATGAACATGAGCACGTAGTCCAGCAGCCCCTCTTCAAGTTTTTCGTAGCTCTTGCTGCCCAGCTCGCGTATGTGGGTGTTCACGGAGCTGACGTGGGCTTTGATGGCGGCATCGCGGGCGGCATCGTCCGCAGCGGCGCACCAGCTCACATAGGCAGTGAGGGAAACTTTGGAGTCCAGGATGATGCTGCGCTCCTGCGGCAGGCGCAGCACGGCATCGGGCCTCAGGAAATTGTTTTCGCCGATTTTGTATGATTTCTGGACCTCGTAGTGGGTGCCGCGGGTGAGACCGGCGCTTTCGAACATGCGCTCCATGACCGCTTCTCCCCAGTCGCCCTGCACCTTGCTGTCGCCGCGCAGCGCCTGGGTGAGAGCCGCGGCATCCTTGGAGATACCTTCGGCCCGGTCCATGAGCAGGCGAATCATTTCCTGCGTGGCGGTGGCATTCTTTACGCCGGATTCGCTGGTGGTCTGCACGGCCAGTTTCAGCGAGTTCAGCTGCTCTTTCAGCGGGCCGAGCAGGGCTGAGAACTGCTCCTCATTGCCGCTTTTCAGATTTCTGGAGCTGCGCTCCAGCACATCTGCGGCGGTAGCGCGGAAGTGGGTCTGCAAATCGGTTTTGGTCTGCTCGTAATGCTTCTGGAGCAGTTCCCGGGCTTCTGCCTCGGTATTAAGCCGGGTTTCCAGCTCAGCGACGCGGCGCAGGTTCTGCTGCAGGTCGGTGACCAGCTGGCTGCGTTCCTCCTGCAGCGCCGCGTGCTGGTTTTCCACCAGCGAGCATCGGGTGAGCAGGGCGGATTCGCGCCCGGCGGCTTTGGCTCGTTCGGCAAAATAGCCGATACACAGTCCGAGAACCAGGGCCAGAATAAAAAGAATGATGCAGAGGGAAAGACTCATGACAGGGGGAACCGCGTTTTCTCTCTGGTATATGTTATCTGCCGTCGTCTTGCAAGTCATTATCGGTGCATCAGCACCACGCAGGCGCATTTTATTCTTGCCATAGGGAAAGAATAGTCTATAGTGATGATATGCTTTTCTGCAGAATAGTGAAGTTCTACGTGGATGGGTTTCGCAGCATGACGCTGGGGCGCACACTGTGGGGGATTATTCTGCTGAAGCTCTTTATCATGTTTGCGGTGCTGAAGGCGTTTTTCTTTCCTGCCTACCTGCAGGGCGGGGCAGAGGAAAAGGGGGACAAGGTGTCCGCCGAACTGACGAACCGTGTTGTAGCAGAATAAAAGGATACTATGGAACCTATAGATTCGTCTCTTGTTGACTGGTCGCGTGCGCAGTTTGCGCTCACGGCCATGTACCACTGGCTTTTTGTGCCGCTCACCCTGGGGCTGGGCATCATCATGGCCATCATGGAAACGCTGTATGTGCGCACCGGTCGCGAGTTCTGGAAGCAGACGGCGAAATTCTGGATGAAGCTCTTCGGCATCAACTTTGCCATGGGCGTGGCCACCGGCATCATCCTGGAGTTCGAGTTCGGAACCAACTGGAGCAACTACAGCTGGTTTGTGGGCGATATTTTCGGCGCGCCGCTGGCTATCGAGGGTATACTGGCCTTCTTCATGGAGTCTACCTTCATCGCCATCATGTATTTCGGCTGGAACAAGGTGAGCAAGCGGGCTCACCTGGCCTCCACCTGGCTCACCATTATCGGTGCCACGATTTCGGCCTGGTGGATTCTGGTGGCCAATGCGTGGATGCAGCACCCCGTGGGCATGGAGTTCAACCCGGATACCGTGCGCAACGAGATGGTGGATTTCATGGCTGTGGCGTTCTCCCCGGTGGCGGTGGTGAAGTTCTGCCACACGGTGACTTCCAGCTGGGTGCTGGGGGCGGTGTTTGCCGTGGGGGTGAGCTGCTGGTACCTGCTGCGCGGGCAGCATACGGAATTTGCCCGCGCCAGCATACGCGTGGCGGCCTGGTTCGGGCTGGTGGCGGCTCTGCTCACTGCACACACCGGACACCAGAGCGGACGGGATATAGCAAAGTATCAGCCCATGAAACTTGCTGCTGCTGAAGGACTGTACGAAGGTGGCTACAGCCAGGGACTGGTGATGGCTGGTGTACTGCGACCCGGCGTGGATTGGAGTGCTGCAACGGAAGAAGATAAGTTTCTCTTCAATATAGAAATGCCCTGTGCCCTTTCTTTCCTGGCAACGCACGAGTGGGATGGCTATGTGCCCGGCATCCGCAATCTGCTGGAGGGCGGCTACCCCCTGCCCGAGGGCGGTACGGCGCTTTCTGCGGAAGAGAAGATGAAGCGCGGTCGCGCTGCCATTGCTGCCTTGGCGGATTATCGCAAGGCGACGGAGCCCGAGGCGAAGGTAGACGCCTTGCAGCGTCTGCGGGCGGATTTCGCCTACTTCGGCTACGGTTATCTGAAAGAGCCGGGGAATCTGGTGCCGCCGGTGCCGCTCACGTTTTACAGCTTCCGCATCATGGTGATTCTCGGCGGTTATTTCATAGCACTATTTGCCGGGCTGCTGATAGCGGAGAAATGGATTCCGCAGTGGCGTGGCTGGAAGTGGGCGCAGTGGATAGTGGTGCTCACGGTGCCGCTGGCGTGGCTGGCCAGCCAGTCCGGCTGGGTGGTGGCCGAAGTGGGGCGCCAGCCCTGGGCCATTCAGGGACTGCTGCCGAATGTGGCGGCTATTTCCCGGCTTGAAGTCGGCGCGGTGCAGACTACTTTCATCATTTTTGCGGTGCTGTTCACGCTGCTGCTGGTAGCGGAAATCAGCATCATGGCCAAAGCCATTGCCGCCGGTCCTGAAACTGATAAAACTCTTGCCTGAATATGAATGACATTTCCTTGTTGCAACATTACTGGTGGTTCCTGGTGAGCCTGTTAGGTTCGCTGCTGGTGTTTCTCATGTTTGTGCAGGGTGGGCAGTCGCTCATCTGGACCCTGGGACGTACTGAGGAACAGCGCCGCATGCTGCTGCTGGCCACCGGCCGCAAGTGGGAACTCACTTTCACCACGCTGGTCACTTTCGGCGGTGCGTTCTTTGCCTCGTTCCCGCTGTTTTACAGCACCAGTTTCGGTGGTGCCTACTGGGTGTGGCTGTTGATTCTGCTCTGCTTTGTGATTCAGGCGGTATCCTATGAATTTCAGCTGCGACGCGGCAATGTGCTGGGGACTACGACTTATCGCGTATTCCTTCTGCTGAACGGCGTGCTGGGGCCGTTGCTTATCGGTACCGCGGTGGGTACTTTCTACACCGGAGCCGAGTTTGTGGTGGATAAAGCCGCCGTGACCAGCATTGCCATGCCGGTGATTTCCAGCTGGGCCAACCCGCTGCACGGGCTGGAGGCGGCCCTCGTGCCGCAGAATCTGCTGCTGGGGCTCAGCGTACTGCTGCTCACCCGCATGCTTGCCTGCCTCTATTTCATGCGCAGCATAGCGGATACCGCCGTGCGTGAAAACTGCCGCCGCCGCCTGTGGGTGGAGGGTGCCTTGTTCCTGCTCTTCTTCCTCACCTGGCTGGGGTGCCTTCTGACCTCGGTCGGATACGCGTATATGCCGAAGGATGGAGAGGTGTTCCTGCAGGAATATAAGTATCTTGGCAATCTTCTGGATATGCCGGTCGTGGCAGGTGTACTGCTACTGGGTGTGGTGCTTGTTCTGGCTGGTCTCGTTCAGGGGCTGCGCGGGTGGGGCAGGGCCTTCTGGCTGGCTGGCCCCGGGAGTGTGCTGGCGGTGCTGGCACTGCTGCTCTGCGCCGGGTGGAACGACACCGCTTATTATCCGTCTGTGGTGGATTTGCAGAGCTCGCTCACCATTGCGAACAGCAGCTCCAGCCTCTTCACCCTGAAGACCATGACCATCGTTTCCTTCATCATCCCCTTTGTGCTTGCCTACATTGCCTGGGCCTGGCGTGCCCTGGACAAGGAGCCGATAACAGCTGAAGAGGTGAACGAGGGGCACTAAGCAAGCACCTCGTCAGATTTCCAGCAGCTGCCCGGTGGTGATGCCGTGCAGCTGCTCTTTCATTCGTGCTTTCAGGAAAGCGAAAGCGGCATCTCCTGTGCAGTGTCCGGTGTAGTAGATAGTTGGCAGGGATATCAGGATATCGGCCATCTGCTCCAGCCGCCTGGCTTCGCGATTTACATCCGCTTTCATGAGGTGAAAGCCGCCGATGAGGACATCGGCCTTGAAATGGGTGGCGATATTGAGAATGCCGCGGTGCGAGCAGCCACTGATGAGTACGCGGCGCCCGGCTTCCTCGATGAGCAGATACTGTTCGTGCCGGAAGTCATCTGGCACACGTCTGCCATTGATTACGGTGCTCATGCCGGTGCCCTCGGCTGGGTAGATACTGGGGATTTCCGTGGCTTGAATCAGCGCGAATCCCGGTACCGGTGAAAAAAGGGAATCCGGTACTGGAAGAATACGCGGGTGACTGGCCAGGTCCTGGTCCAGCCCGATGTCCTTTCCTGAAGCATTGAAATGCGGTTCGAAGGCATGGCGGCTCGCCCAGACGCAGGCCTGCTGATTCAACTCCAGAAACCGCGCCAGTCCGCCGCCGTGGTCATAGTGCCCGTGAGATATGATGGCTGCATCTATGGTGCTCAGATCTGTTCCCATGCGGCTTGCATTTGCGGCAAAGGCCGGGGATGCCCCGGTGTCGAAGAGAACGCGCTGACCGCAGGCCTCAATCAGAAGACTCAAGCCGTGCTCCGATATGAAATCTGGGTGACTAAACGAGTTTTCGATGAGACACTGTATCTTCATGATGATGAAAGGTTTCTCGTGACGCGGCTTGGGTAGGAGGATAATGGGAGAATGCGTGTAATTACACCTGAAGCCGCCAGCCGTGGTCACCGTGGTAAATCATCTGGCGGGTCATGCCTCCGTCGATGCATATATTCTCACCTGTGATGAAGCCGGCGTTCTCCGAGCAGAGGTAGAGCACCATATCGGCTATGTCCTCCGGGCGCCCCACGCGGCCTGCAGGGTGCTGGGCTGTGTCTGCGCCGCCGTAGGTGGCATCGCCAGTCTCAATCCAGCCCGGGGAGATGGAATTGACACGAACCCGCCCCGCGAGCGAGACGGCGAGCGCGTGCGTGAGCGCGGCGATACCGCCTTTGGCCGCAGTGTAGCTTTCCGAGCCCGGCATGCTCATGCGGTCGCGGCTGGAGGAAATGTTCACAATGGCTGCCCCGGGAGCGAAATGCTCCTGCAGGAGCCGGGTGAGCATGTAGGGTGCCGCCACGCCCACTTGCAGGGCGTAGTTGAACTCCTGCCAGGTGCAGTCCGGCAGGCCTTTGAAGAGCGGTGCGGCGTTGTTGATGAGGTAGTCCACATGTCCGTGTTCTGCAATGACTTTGTCGCAGAATCGCCGCAAATCGGACTCGCAGGACAAATCGCCCTGGAAACAGGCGTTGTCCTGCAGGTCGAAGATGCAGACATGCGCCCCGGCGGCGGCGAACTGCTCTGCAATGCAGCGGCCTATGCCCTGCGCGCCGCCGGTCACGATGGCTACTTTACCGGTGAAATCCCAGTTTATCATTTGAAGATGACTTCGTTCAGGAACGCGTAGGTCTGCTTCGGGTGTGTGATGCGCACTTCCCTGGCACCGGGATTAATCCTGTAGCGGCGCACGTGCTCGCCATCCTCATACAGAGTGGCGTTGGTCACGTTGCAGCGGGCGTTGCCCACCGTCAGCATCTCGGTACTGCCTTCGGGTACGGGCATGGTGTAATCCAGCGCAGCCTTGGAGCAGAAGAAGCAGGTGGAAATATCTGCATCGTACACGCAGCGGGGGTCGGTATCAAATGCGTCCTCCGTCACGCCTACGTTGAAGAGTGTCAGCTTGATTTCCTGGGCGGAGTCGCTGGTGTTCTTCAGGCTCACGGCGGTGATGCGTTCCTCCGGCAGTTCATGCTTTTTTATGAAGAACCGGTTGTTGGTCAGCGGCTTCTTGAGCTCAACAGTCTTGCCGGATTCAAGCGTGAGCTTGATGACACCCCACTTATGTACATCCGGGTTTTCTACATTGAGCTGCACCCACTCCGGGCTGATGGGGTTGGGCAGCTCCAGCGAAATGAACTCCTGGGGCTTGATCTGGAACACTTCCATCACACGGCTGATGCCGATATCGGTGGTGTTGCTGTACGCATTGAGAGTGCAGGTGGTCACGTTGGTGTCCACATAGGGGGGCAGGGTGCGGTTTACTGCAAATTCGCAGATAGAAAGCCAGTTCGGGCGTGGCGTGATGATGCGGAAACGCACGTAGCGGGCGCGCACCGGCTGGTCTGCGATATTCACGATGGCCATGTTGCCGCGCTGCGGAGACCCTACAGGCTGCCAGTTGGTGCCGTCATCAGACACTTCGAACTGCACGCAGTCGGTATAATCCTTCTGGCGGGAACCACCCATGACCAGACAGATATTATTGATGCTGATGGGTGAGCCGTGGTCCAGGCAATACCACTGGCCGGCCTGCTGGCGGGCATCGTTCGACCAGAAGGTGCCGGGTTTGCCGTCCATTATCTTGATGGTTTCGGCATTGGTGTTGCCCGTGGAGGCGGTGAATTTGGGCACGGAGCGCTTCTGGCCGGAAAGCTCGGCATACACGCGGGTGTTCAGGTAGGAGAAAGCGGCATTCAGCACCGGGGTAAGGGCATACATGGCCACTTCCACGTCGTCAATCTGGCGTACGCCGTTCGGACTCCATTCGCCGCGGGTGGTGGAGCGCATGTCGTAGAGCGCTTTCACTGTGTCGAAGAAGTAGTGGAAAGCGTATTTGTCCTTGGCTGCGAAGGTGGTCATGACGGAAGCACCGGCAACACCCATGAGTTCGAACTGATCCAGCCAGGGGCGGATTTCGGTACAGAGGCCTGCCACCGGGTTGCTGGTGTGTTTCAGCTCGCGCGCAGCGCTGATGATGCGGTCGAACTCCAGCTGCAGAATCTGGCGGTCCCTGCGGTCAATGCGTCCGGCCTCCAGTTCGGCAATGAAGTGTCTGGCTGTTTCGGCAATTTCGACGGATTCCTCGCGGAAATACCCGTGACCATTCGGCAGGAGGTACGAGTTGTGCATGCAGAACACGCGCATGGCTTCGCGGTGGCGCGGGTAGAGACGGCGCATGCCTTCCTCCCAGGTGGTGGTGGATTCGAAATCGTCGATATTCCAGGTGTAGTTGGCTACGCCGAACAGCCCCACCTTACTGGCTTCGGCGTGTTCCATGGGGTTGGCCACAAAGCCGCTCATCTGGTTCTTCATGTCGGGGTTGGTGTCCAGACCATAGGTGCGCCCCATGGAGAGACGGCTGCGCTTGAAGTCATTGCACGGCCAGTTCCACCAGATGAAGGTGGGGCGCTGTACCTGCTTGTTGACCCACTGCTGGCCGGAGTAGGTGATATCGTGCACCACCGTGTCACCGGTCCACATCACGGGTATGCTCTTGTCAAGCCCGGCACCCAGGGTGTTCAGGAACTTTTCGTTCGTCCAGCTGCGGTTGTAGCCGGTGGGGCACATGATGAGGGTCTGGTTCACATCCGGATGCTTGCGGATGAAGTTTTCCAGAATATAGTTGGTGAGCTGCACCTGGCGCTCCGCCTTGCCGATTTCGCCGCTGGAGTCATCCACCAGCACACCGAAATCGCGCACCCCGAGGTCGTACATCTGCTTCAGCTTCACGCAGAGCGCATCCAGCTGGTCCTTGCCTTCGTTCTGATTCCAACGCACCGTATTGGCGGGGTGGATGGCCCAGACAAAGCGCACGTGGTTCTGCCTGGCGTACTTGATGAGGTCTCTCAGCTCTGCGGCTTTGGTTTCGGGGTAGGGCTTGTAACAGCCCTGACCGTGGTGGAAGGGGTCATCCTTCGGGGCGTAGATGTAGGTGTTCATCTTGTTGCGCCCCATGAAGCGGAAGATGGAACAGCGGGCCTCGAAGCTCCAGGGTGCACCGTAGTAGCCCTCCACCACGCCACGTGCAGGCAGGTCAGGCCAGTCCACCAGCATGCCCATAGGCAGCTCGCCCAGACGCGTCACTTCGCGGAGACTTTTATCGGCAAAGACATCATTGTGCGCCAGTGTGGCATCCGGCACGTTGTAGAGCATCTGGATGAGTGTCTGGCGGGCGTAGTAGCGGCCGTCTTCATCGTTGGCGTAGATGGTGAGCTTGCCGGGGGTGATTTCAATGGCGTAGCCGCCGGGCACATCGGGCAGGCGGTCCCACATGCCACCCTTGCTTTCGGGCGTGCGGTAGTGAGTCTGAGCTTCAGTCACCCGGGTGGTGACGGAGCGCATGCCGTTTATCTGGGGCTGGGGATAAATGACCACGGCTTCTGCCGGGGCGAATCCTGCCAGGAAAAGAAGAGAGCTCGCAAGAGCGCCGAACATGGACTTGAACTGCAGTTTCATATGTGTCGGAGAGAAGTGGAAAGGGGGAACAGGAGTTAACCCTATTCTGCTATTCTATGCGTGAAATTCGGTGGAATCAAGCAGAAAATGCCGATAGTTAACATGTTGAAAGTGAAAATATCTGTTTTGGCGCTTTCCGGGGGATGATTTTGCTCGCCATGGCGTGTAAAAGATGCTAAAGTCACTCGCAACCGACATGAGCGATTCTACTTACATCTATGACAACGTTGGCGAGTACCTGAAGCTGGGTAAGACCATATACAGCCCCACCATGTATCTGGGGCCGGGGCTTCAGCCGTACTGGATGAAGGCCGGTGCCTACGAACCCGTGGCGGAGACTGCCGGGGTGCTCAGCGCCGATGATACGAACAAGCTGGTGGAAAGCTGCACCACTCCTGAGCAGCGCGCCAAGCTGGCAGAGGCCGGTGTGGTGGATTTCATTGCTGAAGGTCCCTGCGGCAAATACCATGCCTACATATACGCCCAGGCCGAAGGCCCGCTGCTGATTCTTGTGACCCTGCATGTGGATGACTACCTGCAGCAGGGTATTGACGCCAAATGCTCCGATATTCACCTGCCTTCCGGCAACCCGCCTTCGTGGCGCCGTTTCGGTACCCTGCAGCCCATGTGGGAAGGTGCTCCCGTGTTCACCAAGGAAGACTGCTATGAACTGGTGGACAGTTTCCTGGGGGAGAAGGAGTGGGACCGCCTCAAGGAGATTGGCGACGTGGACTTTGCCTACCAGAATGACCGCGGCCGCTACCGTGCCTCCGTGGTTTCCCAGCGCCTGGGCTATGATATCTGCTACCGTATCATCAACAGCCGCGTGTTCAGCATGCAGGAAATCAACCTGCCTACCGAGTATGTAGAACCGCTTACCCGTTTCACGAACGGCCTTATCCTGGTGACCGGTGCCGTGGGTTCCGGCAAGTCCACCACGCTGGCTTCCATCATTGATTTCATCAACACCGACCGCCATGACCACATCATCACCATGGAGGACCCCATCGAAACCGTGTTCGAGTGCAAGGGCTGCCATGTGAACCAGCGCGAGGTGCATTCGCACACCGAGTCCTTCGCCCGTGCACTGCGTGCCGCCCTGCGTGAAGACCCGGATGTCATCATGGTGGGTGAAATGCGTAACCTTGAGACCATTTCCCTGGCGCTCTCGGCAGCAGAAACCGGTCACCTTGTGCTGGGTACTTTGCATACCGGTTCCGCAGCCCGTACCATTGACCGTATCCTCGATGCCTTCCCCGTGGAGGAACAGGACCACATCCGCGTGATGGTGTCCGAATCGCTGCGCGGTGTGTTCTCACAGCAGCTGGTTCCCCGCAAGGACGGTAAGGGCCGCGTGATGGCTCTGGAACTCCTGGTGAACAATGCAGCCGTGGCCAACTGCATCCGCGAAGGCAAGACCTTCATGATTCCCGGCCTGATTCAGACCGGTAAGAATCTGGGCATGCGCCTCATGGACGACTCCCTGCAGCAGTTGTACAAGGATGGCATCATTGCCGGTGAGGAATGCCTGAGCCGCGCCACCGACCGCGTGATGATGGAGAAATTCCTGAAAGAAAACCCCGAGCCCGCTCCTCAGGCCTGAGTGTAACTGAACCCCGAATCCCTTTTCTGCAATGAAGAACAAGATTGACGTATTTTTCCAGGCCCTGGTGGACCAGGGCGGTTCTGACCTTCACCTCTCCGAAGGCGAGCCCCCCAAGGTGCGTGTGCATGGCGACGTGACGGCCATTCGTGAGGAACCCCTCACCCACGAGGAGATGATTGAGCTGATGGAACCCATCTGCCCGCCGAAGCTGTGGAAGGAGTTCTGCGAAATCGGTGATGCTGACTTCGCTTATGAAATGGACGAGAAGTCCCGTTTCCGCTGCAATTTCATGAAACAGCAGCGTGGCTATTGCTGCGTGTTCCGTCTCATTCCCACCAAGATTCTGACCCTGGAGCAGCTCAATGTGCCGGAGCAGATCAAGCGCTTCGGCGAGATGCGTTCCGGTCTGGTACTGGTAACTGGCCCCACGGGTTCCGGTAAGTCCACCACGCTGGCCGCTCTTATCGACTATATCAACACGAATTTCTCCCGCCACATCATCACGGTGGAGGAACCCATCGAATTCGTGCACCCCAGCAAGAAGAGCATCATCACCCAGCGCGAGGTGCCCAACAACTGCCCCTCTTTCGCCGATGGTCTGCGCGCTTCCCTGCGTGAGGACTCCGATATTGTGCTGGTGGGTGAAATGCGCGACCTGGAGACCATTTCGCTGGCTCTTACCGCTGCCGAGACTGGTCTGCTGGTGTTCGGTACGCTGCACACCAACAACGCCCGCAAGACCGTGGACCGTATCATCGACGTGTTCCCGGCAGAGCAGCAGTCCCAGGCCCGCACTATGCTGGCAGGTTCGCTCCGCGGTGTGGTGGCTCAGCTGCTCATGAAGCGCTGCGACAAGCCCGGCCGCGTGGCGGTGAATGAAATCCTCTTTGCCACGCCCGCTGTGAGTGCCATTATCCGCGAAGGCGCCACCCAGAAGCTGGCCGACGTGATTACCGGTGGTAAGGCTCTTGGCATGCAGTTCATGGATGACGCTATCTGGCAGAAGCTGCAGCAGGGTATGGTCACCCCCGAGGAGGCTTATATGAAGGCCATTGATAAGGCCCGTTTCAAGAACTTCCTGCCTAAGGATCAGGTAACGCTGGCCAACGCCGGTGGCGCCTGATTCCGGGGGGACAGAGAAAAGATTCAGGGACAGGTGGAGTTCATCCGCTTGTCCCTTGTTTTTTTACCTGGGTGCAGGAAACCCCGGGGCGTTACCGACCCCGGGGGTATCATGAAATGGAATCAGGGCAAGGCTTACATGCCGACGATTTCGTAACCGCCGTCCACGTAGAGCACCTGACCGGTCATGGAGGCTGCTCCATCGCTGGCAAGATAGGTGGCAGTGGCACCCAGTTCTTCCAGCGTGCAGGAACGCTGCAGCGGGGCTTTCTCCTCGTACACCTTGAACATGCCGGTGAAACCGGACACGCCGCGGGCGGCCAGGGTCTGCACGGGACCTGCAGAAATGCAGTTCACGCGGATAGGAGCCTCGCGGCGACCCAGGTCATAGGCGAGGTACTTGCAGCAGGTTTCCAGCGCAGACTTGGATACGGCCATCAGGTTGTAGTTCGGCACTACCTTCTGGCTGGCGTAGTAGGTAAGGGCGGTGATGGAGCCGCCGTTCACCATAAGCGGGGCTACTGCGCGGGAGAGCGCGATAAGCGAGTATGCCGATACCTGAAGCGAGAGGTTGAACGCATCGCGCGGGATATCGGAGAAATGGCCGTCCAGCGTGCCGGGAGCCTTGGGGGCAAATGCAATAGCATGCAGAAGCATGTCCACGTGGTCGGTGTGCTGGGCCACAAAGGAGAAGAAGTCTGCAATGGACTGGTCGTCGGTCACATCCAGCGAGCAGACGGGAGTATCCTCACCGAAGTGCTCCTTCACCAGCTTGATGACGCCGTCTTTGAGGCGTTCGCCCTGGTAGTTGAAAATGAGCCTGGCGCCCGCGGCGTGCCATGCCTTGGCGATACCGAAAGCGATGCTGCGGTGGTTGGCTACGCCGGTGACGATGCCTACCTTGCCTTCTAAGGGTTTTTCTAATGACATAAACAAGTGTTGTGGTGTTAGGGTATGGTATTAGAACATGGGAAATTCCTGCATGATGATGCGGGGATAGGTGTGAGCCATGCTGATGCCCACATTTTCCATGTGTTTGATTTGTTTGCGTATATCCTCCTCGCTGATGGCGGGGTCGGTGACCACAAACTTGAGACGATAGTAGACGAGCCCGCTGTCCATATCAATGAGAAGCTGGCCTTCCGGCAGATTCGCATTGAGTGTAAGCAGCAGCATGCTCACCTCTGCGCGGTCGGCAGGGGCGATGCGATAGGCAAAATTGACATCAAATACCAGGCTGGACGGATTCTTCAACTCCGTGAACATGAAGGAGCAGGGAATATCGCCGTCGGTCACGGGAAGATAGGCCAAGCCGATTTTTTCGCTGTCCGGACCCATGGTGACCCACTGGTACGATTCGTCCAGGTCGATAAGGTGCTTGCGAACCTGGGCCAGAAGATTAGGGGAAGTCTGCATATATGTGAGGCTTTGCGCTGTTGGTTGGCTGCGCCGGTGACGAGTATCGGAACCGGCACATGTACCACTGTTCGGATACCATACTACACGGAAGCCTGAGATACGTCAAGCTTTTGTATTGAAAAAAACGCGTGTACGTGCGCGCGCTGGTCAGGTGCTCTGCAGCTTTTCCACGATGTTGGAGAGCGTCTGCAGCTCCTCTTCGCTCAGCACCTGGGCGCGGCGGTCTATTTCCTCGTGGAAATGAGTATACACTTCATTGAAAAGTTCCAGCCCCTTGTCGGTGAGCTTGATGCAGATAGCTCGTCTGTCGCTGGGGTTGGGTTTGCGCTCCATGAATCCTTTACCCACCATGGCATCCACCATGAGCGAGGCTGCCGGTACGGTCATCTGCATGCGTTTGGCCAGGTCCTTGAGAGCAACGCCCATAGGCGCGTCTTCGAGCATCAGTCTCAGCTGAGAAATGGCCGAACCCTGCCGGACGGTCAGCCCCAGAGCTTTGCGCTGAGCCGGGGTGCTGATGGCTTTGATGCTGTCGCGGCGGAGATCATCAAGAATATCGAGTACACGCCTGAAAAGAACATGAGGCGATTTGGTGTTTTTCATGTCGTCATCCTACTATACTGCAGTTTCGCTGTCCAGCTCAAAAATGGCCTATGCAAAACTTTTGTTAGATGGTATATGATGATATTTTTTACCGCCCGGAAGAGGTAAAAATGCAGGGAATCTGGGTTAAAGGTATTGCAATGTCGGGGGATATGGGGTAGAATGAACGTGCTATGACAGATGCCAAGAAAGAACTGCTGAATATTCTGCTGACAAAATCCATCAAGACCGGTCATTTCATCCTGGCTTCGGGCAAGGAGAGCGACCTGTACTGCGACTGCCGCATCACCGCTCTGGATGCCCGCGGTGCCAACCTGATTGGCCAGGTGGGCTGGGAGCTGGTGCAGGAGGAAATCATGCCCAAGTTCCCGAATGTGAAGGCTATCGGTGGCATGACCATGGGAGCTGACCCCATTTCTCTGGCTATCGGCATGTATTCTGTAGAGGGTGAAGAGCCCCTCAAGGTATTCACCGTGCGCAAGGAAGCCAAGGACCATGGCCGTGGCAAGCGCATTGAAGGTAATTTTGAAGCCGGTCAGGAAATCATCGTGGTGGACGACGTGATTACCACCGGTGGTTCCACCATCAAGGCTATCGACGCTATCGAGGCCGAGGGCGGCAAGGTAGTGGCTGCTCTGGTGCTCGTTGACCGCCAGGAGGGTGGCCGCGAGGCTATCGAAAGCCGTGGCATTCCGGTGTTCCCCATGTTCACCCGCGCCACCATTTTCGGCGATAAGTAAACATGCTGCCCGTTATTGCAGGTGTAGAAGGGCTTGTGCTCACGCCGCGTGAGCGCGAGCTCTTCTCGCGTCTGCAGCCTGCGGGCTATATCCTCTTTACCCGCAATATCGCGGACTACGAGCTCACCCGCGAGCTCACCGATGAACTCCGCCGCCTGACCACGGGGCCGGATGAACCCATCATCGCCATCGACCAGGAGGGCGGCCGCGTGGTGCGCACGGCTGAAATCGGCGTGCAGCTTCCCTCTGCTGCCGCGCTGGCGCAG
Organism: Akkermansia sp.; assembly: GCA_045634905.1. Taxonomy (GTDB): domain Bacteria; phylum Verrucomicrobiota; class Verrucomicrobiia; order Verrucomicrobiales; family Akkermansiaceae; genus Akkermansia. The sequence continues at coordinate 1,440 of JAZRBC010000230.1, read as the reverse complement.
AAGGGCTGTTCGCATCACATCCGCCAGGCGGCTTACTACAATGCTGCCTGCCTGCACACCCTGGGCGTGAATACCAATTTTGCCCCCGTGCTGGACCTGGCCTCGCCGCATGCCAATGCGTTGCCGAGCCGCTGCTGGGGCTATGATACGCAGAGCGTTATTTCTCACGCCGGGGTGTGGAATCGGGCCACCTTCGGCCGCGGAATCCAGACCTGCGGCAAGCATTTCCCCGGCATGGGGGCAGCGGAATGCGACCCGCACCACGATTTGCCTGTGCTGCACGGCACGCGGGATTCCTTCCTGGCATCGGCCTCCATGCCTTTTACAGCGCTCATGCCCGAGCTGCCCTCGCTCATGATTGCGCATCTGCTCATCCCTGAGATTGATGCCGAACTGCCCACCTCGCTTTCACCGGCGCTGGTGCAGGGATTCCTGCGCGACCAGCTCGGGTACGAGGGCGTCGTGTTCACTGATGACCTGTGCATGGGCGCTATTGCCAAGCGCTACACCCCCGCAGAATCTGCTGCGCTCGCCCTGCGTGCAGGCTGCGACTTGCCCCTCGTCTGCCACGATGCCGTGGAGCACCTCGACGCCGTAGCGGCGGCCATTGCCGAGCTCCCTGCCGAAATCCTCGAGGCGGTCGAGCGCCGCGTGGAGCGCTTCCGCCTCCACATCTCCACCCAGCGCCCCATGGCCTTCATTGAGTGGAATGATTATCTGAAAAACGTGGCCGGTTTCACCTCTTCCGTTGCAGAGGTCTCTGCCACCCCCGGCTCCCCGGTGCAGGGGTATTGATGTCACTCATCGCTGATTTCATCTGCAGTGATGATGATGAAATTGATGAGAGAGCCGACCAGGGAGCAGGGTATATCCACACCGATGAGCAGTACTGCTGCCAAGGGGTATTTGATGATGGCATCAGCTCCGTGTTTCTCGGGTAATGAGATGGTGAGGGTGTTGCTGGCTTTGTCGTAATGCGACGGCGTATCACCGCTGTGAAGGGATATTCCGGGCCCCTGCATACCGGTGGCGGGTGTGGCCATTGCTGCATAGGTCAGTCCGGTTTCTTTATCAATCATTCTGGCGCTGCCCCCATTTGCCGGTAATTCGAAATAGTATGTTTCACGTCGCCTTCGTTCCGGCCCGAGCGGTATTTCCACCGCGTGTCCCAGTTCCGGAGTGCTGGTCATGTAGAAGCCGGCTTCCTGATTGCCGGTACAGGTGTAGTCGATATGGACAGCCGCATATTGCTCTCCATTGAGCGAGTATACGCGGGCTGGCGAGTCGGCACTGAGCCCTGGTTCGAAGGTGCAGCTTTCTATCAGGGCTTTTGAAGTGGCGCAGATGCAGGAGCTCAGCCCTGCAGTGAGTACGATGGGGATGAGCCGGGAACGCCTCATGGTGCATAAATGAAATGCCACCCCACGGCGGGGCGGGGGG
>JAZRBC010000229.1:0-10588 GCA_045634905.1 Akkermansia sp. | reverse complement strand
CAGGGCTTGTGCTACAATCGCGCACCGCTCGCGGAGCGTGCGCGGGCGAGTTGTAGTGTCATCTGATATTTTCTGATAGTTTTCTCGATATGATTAAGTGGATTCTGAACAAAATCGTGGGTTCGAAGAACCAGCGCGAGGTGCGTAAGCTGAAGCCGGTGGTGCGCCGTATTCTGGAGCTTGAAAAGTCCTGGGAGGATAAGGACCAGGAGTTCCTGGTGGGCAAGACTCGCGAGTGGCAGGCTCATCTGCACCGTTTTACGCCCATGGATCTGCCTGCCCGCGGCGTGATTCTGGCTTCTTCTCCGGCCCAGCTGGAGCAGTATGCCGGTTTGCTGAATGCCCGTTTTGAATCCCTTGCTCCCGAGTTTCCGAAACTTCCCAGGGTGGAAGCTACTGTGGAGTCCATTGAGGCTGGTAAGAAGGCTCTGGCTGAGGTGGAGCCGAAGTTTTCCAGACTGCGTTCCCGGTATCTGGAAACGATTCTGCCTGAAGCTTTTGCTGTGGTGAAATGCGGTGCCCGCCTGCTGTGCGGCCAGACGGTGGATGTGTGCGGTACCCCCATCAAGTGGGATATGGTGCATTTCGATGTGCAGCTTATCGGCGGTATTGCTCTGCACCGCGGATTTATTGCGGAAATGGCCACGGGTGAAGGTAAGACCCTGGTGGCTACGCTGCCGGTGTACCTGAATGCCCTGACTGGCATGGGTGTGCACGTGGTGACGGTGAATGACTACCTGGCCCGCCGTGACTCCATGTGGATGGGCGCTCTGTTCTCCTTCCTCGGTCTGACAATTGGTTGCATCCAGAGCATGATGCCCAGCGACCTGCGCCGCCAGCAGTACGCCAAGGATATCACCTACGGTACCAACTCCGAGTTCGGCTTCGACTACCTGGGCGACAATGGCATGGCCTCCAGTAAGGATGCCCAGGTGCAGCGCGGTCACTACTTCGCCATCATCGACGAGGTGGACTCCATCCTTATCGACGAAGCCCGTACCCCGCTTATCATCTCCGGTCCGGCTGTGATTGAGCACGAGCAGCAGTACGATACACTCAAGCCGCTCATTGAGAAAGTGGTGCAGAAGCAGGTGGAACTGTGCAACAGCCTCATGGAGAAGGCTGTCAAGTACGCCAAGGAGGGTGACCCCGACCGCGCTGGCCGCTGTCTGTTCAAGGTGAAGCTCGGTCAGCCGCGCAACCGTGCGTTCATGCGCTCTCAGCAGGACCCCGAGTACCGCCGCATGGTGGAGAAGTATGAGCTGTTCCTTTACCAGGATCCGCGCAAGATTGAGCTCTTCAAACTCAAGGAGGAACTCTACTACACCATTGATGAGAAGACTCACGATGCCGACCTCATGGAAATGGGTCGCGAAATCATCAGCCCCGGGCATCCGGAGAATTTCGTGCTGCCCGATATCGGTACCGAGTTCGTGAATATCGATGAGGACGAGAAGCTCAGCGAGCGCGAGAAGGAAGCCCGCAAGACTGCGCTCATGAAGCGTCTGGATGAGACAGGTGTGCGTCTGCATACCACCAGTCAGCTGCTCAAGGCTTATACCATCTACGAAAAGGACGTGGAGTACGTGGTGAAGGACAACAAGATTGTCATCATTGACCAGAATACCGGTCGTGAGATGCCGGGTCGCCGCTGGAGCGAAGGCCTGCACCAGGCCGTGGAAGCCAAGGAAGGCGTGGAAGTGGAGGCCGAGAACATGACCTACGCTACCATCACCATTCAGAACTACTTCCGTCTGTACAGCCGTCTGGCCGGTATGACCGGTACGGCCGAGACCGAGGCGGCTGAGTTCCACGACATTTACAAGCTGGACGTGCTGCCCATTCCCACGAATCGTCCCTGCATCCGCGAGGACCAGAACGACCTCATTTTCCGCAGCCGCCGCGAGAAGTACAACGCTGTGGTGGGCAAGATTGTGGAGCTGCACAAGAAGGGGCAGCCTGTGCTGGTGGGTACTGCCAGTGTGGAAGCTTCTGAGACACTTTCCCGCATGCTGAGCTTTGCCAAGGTGCCGCACGAGGTGCTGAATGCCAAGAACCACCAGCGCGAAGCCGAGATTGTGGCCCGTGCCGGTCAGCGCGGTGCTGTGACGGTTTCCACCAACATGGCTGGTCGCGGTACCGACATCAAGCTGGGTGAAGGTGTGGCAGATCTGGGTGGTCTTTTCGTGCTGGGTACGGAGCGTTATGAATCCCGCCGCATCGACCGCCAGCTGCGTGGCCGCTGCTCCCGCCAGGGTGACCCCGGTGGTTCCCAGTTCTTCCTGTCTTTCGAGGACGACCTGATGCGCAACTTCGGTGGCAGCGAACGCATGACGAAGATGATGGACCGCTTCGGCATGCAGGAGGGTGAGGCTGTGGAGAATGTTCTCATGAACCGCATCATCGAAGGGGCCCAGAAGCGAGTGGAGCAGCGCAACTACATGTGGCGTAAGCACGTGCTGGATTATGATGATGTGATGAACCAGCAGCGTATGATTGTATACGCCATGCGCAATGATGCGCTGCTCTGCGAAGACCCGCGCGAGATGCTCTACCAGTGCCTGGTGGACGGTACGAACAACAAGTGCCGCCTTTATCTCAACGAAGATGAAACCGGCGCATTCCGCTATACTGACCTTCTTCAGTGGATTAACTCCACCTTCCCCATGGGCTGGAGCGAGAAGGAATCCGATCTGCAGGGTAAGACCCCCGAGGCTGTGGCAGAGCACATCATTGCCCGGGTCAAGGAGATGTACGAGAAGAAGGTGGCTGGCGAGCGCCCCGACCGCATCGACCAGATGGAGCGCTCCATCATGCTGCAGGCCATTGACAAGCTGTGGCAGAAGCATCTCACAGATATGGACGCTCTGCGCGAAGGCGTGCGCCTGCGTGCTCAGGGGCAGCGTGACCCGCTGGTGGAATATAAGCGCGAGGCCTATGCCATCTTTGAGAGCCTGATGGAGAACATCGATTACGAAATTCTCAACGGCATGTTCCGCAGCACCACGAACCTTTCCGCCTTCGAGGATTTCCTTGCCAGCCTGCCCACCAGCAACGCTGAGGAGGAGGACTCCGACGTGACCGATATTCTGGGCAATGGAGACCTGCTTTCCGCCCTGCGCGAGCAGCTGCAGCTCATCCACGAGCGCCAGCGTGCCGCCGGACTGGAACCTGCCCCTCTCCCCACTTTTGAGGAGCCGGAGGAAGAGATGCCTGCTCTTACAGAACCCGGTATGCCCACCGCGGCAGAGCCTGAAATGTATGGTGAATCAGTAAGCGGAGCCATGGCTCAGGCTGTGCCCTACAGCGAGAAGAAAATCACACTGCCCAGGAAGAAGGTGAGCTTCAAGCTCAAGCCTTCTGCCAGCAAGGAGGCCTATGTGGTGAAGAATACAGGCGATATGCCTCTGGCCGATGATGATGACGGCCTGACTGTCGGCTCTGTGGATTCCGGCTACGTTCCCCAGTTCTTCGGAACCGCAGAAAAGGATAAATCCTGATTGAATCCTCGCAGATTATCAGGCACATACACCACGCAACGAAAGATACACTTCCCATGAATGTACGTTCTGCGCTGGAGTATGTGCCTCATTTTTGCGGCAGGCTGTTTGTGGTGCATGTAGCAGGCGGCCTGCTGCCGGCTGAGGAGCTGGTGGACACTCTGCTGGATGCCGATGCCTTGCACGAAGTAGGCGTGCGTCTTGTTCTGGTGGCCGAGGGCACAGACCCGGCGCTGCTGGCGCTGCGTGCTGGTGAATGCGAGATGCACACCGCCGTGGCGGAACTCCCGCTCACGTCTGGTGAGCCCGCCATCGCGCGAGTGCGCGAGATTGTGGAGCGCCGCCAGGTGGCCATTGTGGCTGCCGGTGCCTGCGGGCGCTTTCACGAGGCTGCGGTCCGCATGGCGCTGGAGCTGGGCGCGGCCAAGTATATCTGCCTGCAGGTCGGGGAGGTCCCCAGCCTGGCGGGGCAGCCTATATTCGAGGTGCCGGAGAGCGAGGTGGAGGCTCGTCTGGCGGATTGTACGCACCCGGAACTTCTGCGCGAAGCGGCAGAAGCCTGCCGCCGGGGCATTCCCCGTGTGCATCTGCTTGATGGTTTGAGCCGTGGCGTGCTGCTGGATGAGCTTTTCTCGGAGGAAGGGGTGGGCACCATGGTGCATGCGGACTCCTACCGGGAGATCCGCTCGCTGCGCGAGGAGGATATTCCCGAACTGCTTTCCATGATTGCCCGCAGCATGGCCGACGCGAAGCTTGTGCACCGCACCTACGAGAGTATTCGCGACAGCCTTCAGAGCTATTACGTCTACACTCTGGATTCCACCATTGTGGGATGCGTGGCGCTCTATCCCTATCCTCTCGATGCCTGTGCCGAGCTCGGCTGCCTGTTTATCAAGAAAAACTATGAGGGGCGCGGCTATGGCAAGGCCATGTGCCGCTTTGTGGAAGAGAAAGCCCGCGCTATGGGCTTTGCACGCATCTTTGCCATTTCCCAGAGTGCGGTGGAGTACTTCCGCGATCGCATGCATTACGCCCCGCTTCCTCGCACGGTGCTGCCTCAGTCGCGCCTGGAGGCTCTGGAGGCCAGTGGGCGCTCCTCTGTCGTGTTTGGCCGGGAGTTGTGACGGCGTTGCAAGGGCAGCCCCACGGCCTGGGCTTTACCTGCTGACAAACCAGCCCCTGCCGTATGGGGGCAGGGGCTGAGGGCTAAAGAAAGAGCCGAGGAAATGTGCTCAGGAGAGCTCGGCCAGGAAGCCGCTTTCATCCAGATAAATGTGGGAGGGCAGGGTGTATTCCGTGCGCAGAGAGGGTGAGCTGATGGTGGCATTGGAGCCCTCTGTCGGTGCCTCGACCCGGTAGCCGGGGAGCAGGAGCCCGCGGGTGCGGGGACGCACGCCCAGCTGGATGGTGCCGTCGCTCATCTTGAATACGCTCTTGCACATGCTCATGGAGATGATATTGCCCATGGAGGTGCACAGGCAGGGTCTCCAGCGCATGTTGGGGGTAGAGATGGCCGGGGCCCCACTGAAGTCGTAGAACGGAATCTGGCGCGGCGGAATGGTGGTGAGCAGGATGCGTCGCATGTGAGCGCCGCCCACAATCTGCGAAATCGAGGTATCCAGCGTTTCTTTCGGAGATTCGATGAGATGCACAGGGGTGCGGGTGATGAGCGGCCACAGTACGGCCATCACCAGTTCCTGCGGTTCGCCGTGTCCCACGGTGGTGAGCAGGTGGTGGCGGCCTTCCTTCAGGGCGTTTACCCGGCGCACCTGGCTGGCATTCAGCAGGTAGCGGTGGAATGCCAGCAGGTCTTCAGTGCCGTCAATGAGCAGCTGCAGCCATTTTCGGGCCAGCAGGGGAAGCTGTTCATCGGCCTGGCGGCTGATTAGTGCCGCCGCAATCTGGATGGCGGTGAGATTGCCGCCCGGGAAGAATACCTGCGGCTTGTTGCCGCGCAGTTCGAGCATGCGGATGAGCCCTTCCCGGCTGATATCATCGGAGGTTTCCAGACACGTGGCCGAAAGCTCGCGGAAGGCGCGCAGCACGTTGCGGCTTGTGAACGTGGCCGGGTTCAGCGGAGCTCCGAAGGCTACGGTGAAATTGTAGTTCAGCGTCTTCGGCAGCTTGGTGAAGAATCTGTTGCGGGAGAAGGAGAAAATGCTGCCCCAGAGCCCGTCCATATACACCGGGATGATGGGGGCCTTGGTGCGGCGGGCAATCATTTCCATGCCTCGGCGTATGGGGGTGAGGCATCCGCTGCGGGTCAGCTGACCTTCCGGGAAAATACAGATGATATCGCCATCCTCAATGGCCCGGGCTGCTTTCACAATGGTTTCACGCGGGTTGCGCGAGGAAATGGGCAGGGAGTTGAAGATTTCCAGAGCCCAGCCCAGCAGGCGCATGGCCATGAATTCCTCTGCCACGATGAAGCGCACCGGGCGGGGACACACCATGGTGAGGAAGAGGGCATCGGCGTAGGTTACGTGGTTCACCACCAGCAGGGCTCCGCCGCGCATGGGAAGGCGGTCCAGATTGATGGCGCGCGGCCGATACACCAGCTGCAGGCACCAGATGCCGACCATGCGGATGAATTCCTGGGGAATGAGACGCAGCGAGCAGATGAGGATAAAGAAGCTCAGCAGGAAGAGGACGAAGAACTGCTGTTGGGGAGATGCGCCGAAAATCTCGTACATGACCCACATGATAACCACGGCTACCAGGCCCATGAGGTTGTCGATGAGGTTGCCGGCGGCGATGATGTTGCCGCGGTTATTGGGGTCGCAGTGGTCCTGCAGGAATGCGTTGAGCGGCACCAGATAGGCGGCTCCGAAGGCGCCGGTGAGTGCCAGCAGGGTGTTGCTGGTGTAGGTATTTACCTCAAAGATGGTGAGCAGCAGCGTGCACAGGGTGATACCGATGGCTCCGAAAGGTATGAGCCCGAGTTCGTTTTTACCCTTGCACAGCTGAGAGGCCACCACGCCGCCCAGAACCACGCCGCCGGTCATCCAGGCCATAAGGATACCGCACTGCAGCGAGAAGTCCACGCTCGGGTCTGCGGCCTGCATTCCCTTGGCTATCTGGATGAGAATCAGGAATAATGAGCCGGCCAGGCACCAGAAGTAGGCAATACCCAGCTCGCTGAGCCGCAGCAGGCGGTCCTGCCACAGGTACTTGATCTGGCCGAAGTGCTCATAGAAAAGGCTCCAGCTGAAGGGGCGGGTCTGTTTGGCGGGATAACGCGGCACCAGGAACGAGGCGGCGCATACCACACAGGCAAGGCTGATGAAAACCCAGGTGGGGAGGATGACGGAATCCCAGCCGGCCAGTTGTTCGGCATCATAGGTGGGGGAATTCAGGGCTTCGTATGAGGTCAGCAGGTAGGAGAACCAGAAGAATACACCAATCTGGGCGGCCAGCAGCACGAAGACGAGACTCATCTCGATGATACCGGAGCCGAAGCCGATGTATTTTGACCCCAGCAGGTCTTTCACAATGCCCTTCTTGGCGGGGGAGAGTATGGTGGCCTGTGTGGCGAAGATGGCAAACCACAGAATGGCGGCGTACATGTCATGCTGGTAGAAGCAGAACAGCATGCAGCTCATGATAAGTATCTGCACCACGCTCATGACCTGCACAATGCGGGTTTTGCAGAAGCAGTCAGCCAGCCAGCCCACCAGCGGTGAGAATAATATGTAGGGCAACACAAAGATAGCGCCCAGAATGTATTCCAGCGTGCTGCCATCTGCGCCCCAAAGCCATACGCCCAGCGGAATCAGCAGGAACTGCACTGCCTTCTCATTGAAGGCGTTCTGTGCCTGCACGGCTACCAGCGTCCAGAACCCGGCCCATTCCTTGCGGGTCGGTTCTTTGTAAAAGTCCTCTTCTGCGTCTGCCATAAGAATGAGTATCCTCCAGACTCATTATCGCACAAAGCTTGTACTTTTCAAGCTTAAACGGGCTCAGAAGCACAAAAAACAACAGGTCTGCAAAGGTTGCAGCGGATGCCGGTTGATGAATACCATTGCAAAAGAAGTCGCCAATACATCGCCTGGCTCGGACCGCGCGTTCAATTTCATTGCCGCGCGGGACAAAGAAACGGCAGGAAACGGCTTGCGTTTCCTGCCGGAAATGTAGATGAATGGGAAAATTAATAGCGGATGGTGTAGTCCTCGGACTTGCGGGGAGTCTCCGGGGTGCGCTCGCAGGGGGGCAGCATGGTGTTCAGCTGGCGGCGCTGGATGGTCTTCTTCATACCGGCATCGTTCTTGCGGGTAATCTTGGCAGCATCCTTCATGGCGGCTTCGCGATCCTTTTCGGCGCGAGCCTTGGCCTTGTTGTAGCGTTCAATGCTGGCCTTCTGGCGGTCGGTGGCAATGCCCGTCAGGGTTTCTTCGGAAAGGTCTTTGGGCTGCAGAGCAGGAGCGGCCTGCACCATCGAGGCGGCCATGACAAGGAGAGCAAGGAGGGGAAGAGTTTTCATACGTTGCGTTAAATGACAACTCAAGTATATGCCAGAGCCCTGCTAAGTCAAGCTCATTTTTGCATCTGCCTCAATTTTGTGCCGCTGGCGGGTGGTTCAGATACCGTCATCGAGCATGCTGAACATATCCAGCTGGGCGACATCGGCTTCTTCGGCGCAGGGCAGGCCGCTTTCACGGGCGCGTTTGCGGCGGTTAGCTTTCGGTTCCCGCGCGCTGGCGCTCATTTCCAGGTGGGTGAGAATCTGCTTGGCGCGGTCGATGATGGGGGAGGGCAGGCCGGCCAGTCGTGCCACCTGGATACCGTAGGACTTATCGGCAGGGCCGGGCAGTACCTTGCGCAGGAAGACAATTTCGTCCTTCCACTCGCGCACTTCCACATGCCAGTTGCTCACCGCGCTGTGGGTGTGCTCCAGGTCGACCATTTCGTGGTAGTGGGTGGCAAACAGGGTGCGGGAGCCCAGCTCATCGTGCAGGTGTTCGGCCACCGCCCAGGCGATGGAGAGTCCGTCGAAAGTGGCGGTGCCGCGGCCGATTTCATCCAGTATGACCAGCGAGCGGTCCGTGGCGTTGTTCAGGATGAGGGCGGTTTCGCTCATTTCCACCATGAAGGTGGATTGCCCGCGGGCAATGTCATCGCTGGCACCCACGCGGCAGAAAATGCGGTCTACCAGGCCGATACGGGCGGAATCTGCCGGTACGTAGGAACCAATCTGCGCCATGAGGGTGATGAGCGCCACCTGGCGGATATAGGTGCTCTTGCCGGCCATGTTCGGGCCGGTCAGGATGAGCACTCGCTGCGTCTCGGCCTGCATTTCCGTATCGTTGGGCACGAAGGAGATATCCGTCTGCACCTGCTCGATGACCGGGTGGCGGCCGTTTACGATGTGCAGGTCGCGGCTCATATCGAGCTCCGGCCGGCAGTAGCGGTATTTCTGGGCTGTTTCAGCCAGGCTCAGCAGCACATCCACCTCGGCCAGTGCTTCAGAGGTCTGCTGGATGCGGTCGATGTATTCCGCCACCTGTTCGCGCAGGCTGCAGAACAGCTCGTACTCCAGCTGGCGGGCGCGTTCATCCGCCCCCAGAATAGTGCCTTCCATCTTCTTGAGCTCATCGGTTACAAAACGCTCGGCGTTGGCCAGTGTCTGCTTGCGCACGTACCGGTCCAGAGGCACTTTGGAGAAGTTTGCCTTGGTGACTTCGATATAGTAGCCGAAGACGTTGTTGTAGCGGATTTTGAGGGAATCGATACCGGTGGCGGAGCGCTCGCGGGCTTCCAGCGCGGCCAGCCAGTCCTTGCCTTCGCGAGAGGCGGCGCGCAGTTCATCCAGCTGGGCATCGTAACCATCGCGAATCATGCCGCCTTCCTTGATGGTGACCGGCGGTTCATCCACCACTGCGCTGGTGAGCAGGGCGGTGAGCTCGTCGAAATTGCCCAGTCGCTCCAGAATAGGCGTGAAGAGCACATCATGCTTCTGCAGCGCCCCCAGGTCGCTGGCTATGGCCGGCAGATGCGTGAGCGAGGTGCCCAGCGCCAGCAGGTCGCGGGCATTACCCGCCCCCTGGGAGAGGCGCGAGACCAGTCGCTCCGTATCGCGCACTCCCTTGAAGGAGTTGCGCAGCTCCGACATGAGGAAGGGCTCTTTCAGGAACCCGGCAATGAGGTTCTGGCGGCGCAGCAGCTCCTGCATGCAGCAGGTGGGGTGCAGAATCCAGTCGCGCAGCTTGCGGGCACCCATGGGGGTGCTGGTGTTATCCAGAGTGCCCAGCAGGGTGTTTCTGTGGCCACCGCGGGCTTCCACCAGGTCCAGATTGCGGCGGCTGGCCGTATCAATCATCACGGCGTTTTCCGTGGCGCGCAGCGAGAGGGTGCGCAGGTGGTCGGTCTGGCGGCGCAGCTGATGCTTCAGGTAGTGCAGAATAGCGGTGGCGGCCCCCAGCGCCGGGCCCAGGTGGGCGCAGCCGAAGCCCTCCAGCGAGTGCACGCGGAAGTGCGATTTCAGGAAGGTATCGGCCAGCCCGGGCAGGAAGGTGTAGCCGTCGTACATGAGCGTGACGGGCAGCCCGGGAAAGTCGTTCGGTTGCTCCTGGCTGATGAGCAGCTCGCGCGGGTGAATGCGGGCCACCTCCTCGCTCAGAGCCTCGAAACTGGGGTAATCCGCCACGGTGAATTCGCCGGTGGTGTGGTCAGCGCAGGCGAGCCCCCAGGTGTTTTTCTCGTGATAGCAGGCGGCTATGTAGTTATGCTCGTTAGCGTCCAGCAGCGCCATGTCGGCCAGTGTGCCGGCAGAAATGATGCGGGTGATTTCGCGCGGCACCAGCTTGCCCGGCACCGGCACGGCCATCTGCTCGGCTATGGCAATGCGCTTGCCCATCTTCACCGCCTGGCCGATGTAGCCCTCTGCGGCGTGGTAGGGCACGCCGCACATGGGGATGGTCTGGCGTTTGGTGAGCGTAAGCCCCAGCGCAGCAGAGCACTCCACCGCGTCCTCAAAGAACATCTCGTAGAAATCCCCCAACCGGAAAAACAGCCACACATCCCCCGGCAGTGACTGCTTCATGCGCAGGTACTGATCCATCATCGGACTGAGTGCGGGCTTTTCTGCCATA
>JAZRBC010000228.1:0-3935 GCA_045634905.1 Akkermansia sp. | reverse complement strand
CATGTTCAGCAGGAAAACATACACCGCACTCGCATCCATTACCGCCACACTGGGTCTGATACTGGCCCCCATATGCTGGTTTATGAAGGATGGTCTGCTGGGAGCCTACCCCAGCTACGGCATCGGCGCGATATCTCACTTTTTCTGGAGTCTGCTGTGGGGACTCTGGCCTGTGGCCACCCTGCTGCTGATGCTCAAGGTCGTGAAAACACGCGCATCGCGTTTCATCTGCATCGGGCTGCTGGCGCTCTGCGTGTTCATCTTTCTGGTGCCGGTGAAATACTCCAAAGCTTTCATCGATTACTGGGAAGAACCGAATGTTTCCCACAACCGCACCACCCTGTACGACCACAACACGCCCCGTACGGTCCAATGGCCGGAGTACCGGGACATCCCCAAGTCTGACAAGAAGCTCCGGCAGGAGTGGGTAGACACGCACAACTCCACCCATTGCTGGCGCTGTTCGCCGGGGCATATCACCCGCCCCCTGCTCTTCATCCAGCTGGTACAGACCACCATCATCATCGGCGAGGAAGAAGTCTGCATCACCATCCCCTCCGGTACCTCCACCCGCCCCCGCAACACCCAGGACACCCACCTCCTGAACCGCATGCGGGAACTGGCGAAATAAAGCGCCTTCAGAGAAGCGCCGACAAAGAAACAAATTCCTGACAAATCTTATTGTGCATCAATACTCAACAACACACCTGTGAAAATCCGCAGTCACACTGCGGATTTTCACAAGTCTCACTACAGATTTTCACAAAGCACATATAACCTCCTCGCCTTGATTAAATTATAACATAGAAACAGGAATTGCGCAATTTCCATTTCCCAAAGGATAATACTGTTGACTGGTACAGAACACAATGCCAGGCATGAGCTGATATGGACCGACGGGAATCTGGCTTGCGTGTCGCAAATCTTCCAGTCGGGGAGTCGAACTGCGCTTCACTTCCATAGGATAAATAGCGCCATTCCTGATAAGTAAGAAATCCATTTCGGCGCGGCCATTAGCTTCTCGGAAATAATATATCTGTGGGCGTTTCCCGTTGTGATTATAACTACGCAACAACTGCGCATATACCCAGTTTTCCAGAATAGCACCGGCAAAAGGACTATTCATCAGGCTTTCGGGACTCTCCCATCCCGCGAGCCAGCAACACAAGCCGGTATCGCAGAAATAAAGTTTCGGAGTCTTGGTCAGTCGTTTGATGGAGTTCGTGGAATAGGGATACAACAAGGAAACGATACCCGTACGCTCCAATATCGATACCCACACCTTGATTGTGTTGGGAGAAACCTCAGCATCCCGGGCAAGGTCTGCGTATACAAGCTGCTGCCCGGTGCGCATGGCTGCCGAACGCATAAAACGCACAAATGCAGCCCGATTCCCAACCTGAGCCAGGTCATTCACATCCCTTTCCAGATAACTGCGAACATACGACTCGAAAAAGACATCCGGTTCTAATTCCTCATCGACCACCAGCGCCGGGTATCCGCCCCGCCATATACGACGATATAATGACTCCAGACTGCATGCAGTGCTTTCATTGATACATTCTCCAGGTGCAGCGGGGTCAAATACTCGTGCGGCTTCACCATGCCCCATCAATTCCTGCTGAGACAAACTGTGTAAATCCATGATACCTACGCGACCGGCCAGAGTCTCGCTGATATCTTTCATGACGTGAAGTTGCTGAGAACCTGTCATCCAATACATCCCTCTGTGTTTTTCTTTGTCGACGCGAATCTTGATAGCCCGCAATAAATCGGGGGCATACTGCACCTCATCTATACACAAAGGTGGAGCATAATCTTCCAGAAAGCCCATTGGATCCCGCCGCGCTCTTTCAGCGAGCACAAAATCATCCAAAGACACATAGTTCATCCCTTCGGGCATGACTGATTCCAGCAGAGTCGATTTTCCCACCTGCCGTGCTCCCTGCACCAGCACGCAGGGAAAATGAGCCGATAAATACTCCACATATCGGGCTGCTGTTCTTGAAAAAAATACTGAAGATTCCTCGCTCACGCTGGCATTATGAGCAGATTGCAGATATTTGTCAAGCATTTTGTGAAAATCCGCAGTCACACTGCGGATTTTCACACACTATACTGCGGATTTTCACATAAAACACACAAGCTATTCTTCGGACTAGTGTTACAACTTACATAAAAAAACTAAAAACTTCCCTTTCTACAGCATCGCACCTGATTCAGATGTGCGCAGAGGTCTGCTATTTCCTGCGGGAAGGCGCATACTTTATTGAAGCGTAGAGCTTTAGTCCCTTTTGTTCATAACGCCCGGGCTGAAGTCCTGCGCTCCGAGAAGAAAAAAAGGCCGGGGAGTAATCCCCGGCCTTGTGATTTTTCTGGTTACTGAAGCTGGGCTTTACAGCTCGCACTGGGCGAGGGTATCGCAGCAGCAGCAGAAATTGCGGTCGCCGTAGGTGTTGTCCACGCGGGAGCAGCCGGGCCAGAACTTGTGCAGCAGCTGGCCGGGGGCGGGGTAAGCAGCCTCTCGGCGGGTGTAGGGGTGAGTCCACTCATCTGCCGTCACAGCCAGAGCGGTGTGCGGGGCGTTCACCATCACGTTGTCATCGGCGGGCACCTTGCCTTCGGCCACGGCGGTCATTTCACCGTGGATGCCAATCATGGCCTCGATGAAGCGGTCGAGCTCAGCCTTGCTTTCGGACTCGGTGGGCTCCACCATGAGGGTGTCGTGCACGGGGAAGCTCATGGTGGGGGCATGGAAGCCGTAGTCCATGAGGCGCTTGGCCATGTCGTCCACGGAGAGGTGGCTCTTGCCGAGCATGATGGTGGTATCGAGAATGCACTCGTGTGCCACCAGACCACCCTCACCCGAGTACAGGGTCGGGAAGTAGTTCTCCAGACGCTTGGCGATGTAGTTGGCGTTGAGGATAGCCATCTGGGCGGAGAGCTTGAGGCCCTCGTGGCCCATCATGGCCAGCCACATCCAGGTGATGGGGCAGAGAGCAGCGGAACCGTACTCGGCAGAGGAGACGGCAGCGGTCTTCTGAGCCTCGCCGGCGATGCAGTGATCCGGCAGGTAGGGGGAGAGGTGCTCGGCGCAGCAGATGGGACCCACGCCGGGGCCGCCACCGCCGTGGGGCATGGCGAAGGACTTGTGCAGGTTCAGGTGGCACACGTCAGCCCCGATGGTTCCGGGGTTGGTGAGGCCGATCTGGGCGTTCATGTTGGCGCCGTCCATGTAGACCTGGCCACCGTTCTCGTGGATGATGCGGCAGAGGTCAGCCACGCCGCTCTCGTACACACCGTGGGTGGAGGGATAGGTCACCATGAGGGCGGCGAGGTTGTCGCGGTGCTTCTCAGCCTGAGCCTTCAGGTCCTCTGCGTCGATGTTGCCCTTCTCATCGCACTTAACAGGCACCACCGTGAAACCAGCCATGGCGGCGGAGGCAGGGTTGGTGCCGTGGGCGGAGTTGGGGATGAGGCACACGTTGCGGTGTCCCTGCCCCTGAGCCACCTGGTAACGGTGGATGGTGAGCAGACCGGCATATTCACCGGCAGCGCCGCTGTTGGGCTGCAGGGATACGCCGTGGAAACCGGTGACGGTGGCGAGCCACTGCTTGAGCTGCTCGAGCATGGCGCGCATGCCCTGGCACTGGTCCATGGGAGCGAAGGGATGCAGGGTGGCAACCTCCGGCCAGGTGATGGGCATCATGATAGCGGCGCAGTTGGCCTTCATGGTGCAGGAACCCAGCGGAATCATGGCTTCGTTCAGGGCCAGGTCCTTGGCCTCCAGTCGGTGAATGTAGCGCATCATCTCGGTCTCGGAGTGGAAGAGATTGAAGCACTTCTCGGCGCAGAAGGGAGTGGTGCGGGTGAAGGCGGAGTCCCAGGTGGGGTCTTCGGGCATGCACTTGCAGCAGGGTCTCTCCATGCCGAGA
>JAZRBC010000227.1:0-15378 GCA_045634905.1 Akkermansia sp. | reverse complement strand
TCCAGCGCCCGGCAGAGTTCCCAGCTGGCGGAATCCAGCAGCTCCGGGTAGCGCCTGCCGGCCTGCATATAACACGGGTAGATGGAGAGCACTTCGCGCGGCGACAGGAACACGGCATTGCTGTTCAGGTAGCGTTCCGGCATGTGGCTGATGCGCAGGCCTTCTTCCTCGCAGTGTGCTTTGAAATGAAAGGCTACATCAGCGCTTCCGGTCGGGGCCTTTTCACCCTCCAGCGAGGCTTTTACGCGGGCTTCCACCTCCATGCCGGCGCTTCGTGAGGTAAGGCTGGTCAGATCCCGGGTGCCGAATACGCGCAGCAGATCCTGCCGCAGGCGCTTTTCTTCGGCCCACACTTCGGGTAAATCCCGGCGGCTGCCGCCACTGCCCCACTTGCTGATGGCATAGCACAGCTTCATGAGATGGCTCTTGCCCGAATCGTTGCCCCCTACGATGATGTTGATGCCGGGCACAAAGTTGAAGGATTCCTGGTTCTGAAATACCGTCATCCCTTCCACCGTCAGCTTGCGTATCATATTGCCCGTTATTCTACCATATCTGCCATGCAGGTGCAAGCACGTAATTTTGACTTGCGCGCGCGGTCTGCATTCGTTACACTCGGGGGCATGAAGTATGCGTTCCTCCTTTCTCCCGTGGTGTTCCTGTGCGTTTCCTGTGTAGGTACCAAGGATTTTTCCGTGCATACCTTTCCCGAGGGTGCAGATATCTCTATTAACGGTGAACCGATTGGCAAAAGCCCTGTGACTACGGAAATCAAGCAGGATAAGGCTCTCGGTATCGTGGCCCGTAAACCGGGCTACATGGTTGCCTCCGAAACAATCACGCCCAGAACCAGTAATTTCCTCGCCTTTGTCTGGACCAAGGATGATCCCAAGGCTAAATATATTGAGGAGGACTCAGTGCATATCAACCTGCAGAAAATTCCTGCTCCTGCTTCCTATACGCCCAGCACCATGCCCAGATACACCGGGGGCGGCGGTTCCACTTCCCCGGTTCTTCCTGAAATCCCCGAACTCCGCCCCATGCCGGAGCTGGATTGAGCTTTTTTCTCTGCTGCCGGGAAGGGAGAGGGTGGATAAAAAATCCCAAAATTACCCAAAGTTGTAATTTTTGTGAAATTGTGCTTGCAAAAAGGTAAAAAGCGTGTAGAATCTGCGCCGACAAATTGCCGCCGGACGGTGGCGAACATTTAACACGATAATAATAACACACCACTATGGCTCGTCTTTTCGGTATCGAAATTCCCAACGAGAAGCGCGTTGAGGCCTCCCTGTGCTACATCTACGGCATCGGGCCCTCCACGGCTAAGAAGGTGCTGGAGCAGGCCGGTATCTCCCCGGACCTTCGCACTGGCACGCTCTCTGACGCTCAGCTGACCAAGATTGTACAGGCTATCACCAGCAACAACATCCTCATCGAGGGTGACCTGCGCCGTGAGAAGCAGATGGCTCTCAAGCGTCTGACCAGCATCAACTGTCTGCGCGGCATCCGCCACCGCAAGGGTCTTCCCGTCCGCGGTCAGCGCACCCGCACCAATGCCCGCACCCGTAAGGGCCGCAAGAAGACTGTGGGCGCCAAGAAGTAATTAACCCTTTAAGAGAATATACTGAAAATGGCTGAAGAAACCATCCAGGAAGAAGTGAAGGACGTAGTAGCCGCTGAGGCTGCCGTTCAGGCCGAGGCTCCCGCTCCCGCCGAGCAGAAGAAGCCCGAGGGCCGTCGCGACATCTTTGCCGAGCTCGGTCTCGCTGATGATGACGACAAGGTTAAGATTCTCAAGGCTAAGGGCAGCAAGAACGTTACCACCGGTATCGTGCACATCTCCTCCACCTTCAACAACACGGTGGTGAGCGTGACCGACCTGAAGGGCAACGTGATTGGCTGGTCCTCCGCCGGTAAGCTGAACTTCAAGGGCAGCCGCAAGAGCACCGCTTATGCCGGTCAGGTGGTATGCCAGGACGCTTGCCGTCAGGCTATGGGCCATGGCCTCAAGGAGGTCGAGGTTCGCGTGAAGGGGCCGGGTTCCGGCCGTGAGTCCGCTGTGCGTGCCGTGCAGGCCATCGGTCTGGAGATTTCCTCCATTGCCGACGTGACCCCCATCCCCCACAACGGCTGCCGTCCTCCCAAGGCTCGTCGCGCCTGATGATTTAACAAATAACAAGAAAGATAACAGAACATTATGGCTCGTTACACAGGTCCTACCGCCAAGATCAGCCGCCGTTTCGGCGTTGAGCTCTTCGGTGCCTCCAAGGCTTTCGCCCGCCGTCCGTTCCCTCCGGGTCAGCACGGTGTTCGCGCCGGCCGCAAGAAGAAGTCTGACTACGGTATCATGCTTGCCGAGAAGCAGAAGCTCCGCTTCATGTACGGCGTGCTCGAGGGTCAGTTCCGCAAGTACTACGAGGAAGCTTCCCGCCGCCGTGGCGTGACGGGTGATATCCTCCTGCAGCTTCTGGAGCTCCGTCTCGACAACATCATCTACCGTCTCAACTTCGCCACCACCCGCGCCGCTGCTCGTCAGATGGTGTCCCACGGCCACGTGACCGTGAATGGTAAGAAGGTGAACATCGCTTCCTACTCCTGCAAGCCCGGCGACGTGATCAGCGTTGCTGCCAAGGCTCGCTCCCAGGCTCTGGCCAACCGCTTCGTTGAGCTTGCTGCCAGCGCTACCACCCCCGATTGGCTGGAGGTTGACACCGCCAAGCTCACCGGTAAGGTGACCCGCATCCCCTCCGTGGAGGAGATTGCTCCCATCGTGAACGTGCAGCTCATTGTTGAGCTCTACTCCCGCTGATAAACGGGGTTCACATATTCAACATTCCCAAAACAAAATCCCTGCGGGCTGCGTCTCGCAGGGATTTTTGTTGTATGTGGCCGAGTATTGAGTTTCAGCTTTTAGTGGCTGTATGAGCTGCAGTCACGCGCGCAGAGAAGCAAAAAATACTTGTAAGGTAGCAGAAATGTGCTATAAGGGAAGTAACGTGCCGGTGGCGCGCAGCTAGTCATGAAAAGAAACCCACTCAAAGTAACGTGTGCAGTAGCAACCATGGCAGTATGCCTGGTGCTGGGGTGTATCTTCGGGCCTCGCGTGGATGCGTATGTGGCTCAGCAGAAGGCCGTGCAGCCTGAAGTAGACCAGGTGAATGCGGTGAACCGTGCCGTTGTGACGAATCAGCGTTGATTTCTTTTTTCTGTAAGCTTCTACAAAAAAACGCAGCCTGACCACGAAAGTCAGGCTGCGTTTTGTTTGCGGAAAGCGGTTTGTCTATCAGAACAGCAGGTGTGCCTGCAGACCGGTGGCGCTCACCGTGCTCACGTCACGATAGGCGGGGTCGATGTAAAGCTGGTAGAACGGAGCCACAGAGAGATACTCGTTGAGGTTGATGCGGTAGGTAAGCTCCATGACCTTTTCGTACTCATTGACCAGCTTGTTCTTGCCGGAATCGGAACCCTTGTAGATGCCGAAGCAGGCGCCGAAGTAGTCAGACGGACGGGAGGGGACCACGCGCAGGGTGGTGCCGATCATGGCCTCCTTGCGGGCGCGCTGGTGTTCGCTGCTGGCGCAGGAGAGGCGGGCATATACCTTGACCCGGTCATTGATATCGTATTCCACACCACCCATGATACCGGTGGAATCGTGGTGTTCCTCCACGTCATTGGCATTGGGGGTGTCCATGTTCCAGTAGAAGGAAGCGACACGCCAGGTACCCTTGCCTTCGTGGAATTTGTGGCCGTATTCACCCACCACGGCCCAGCCGTTGGTGTTGTCCCAGTTCAGGAAGTTATCTCCCAGACCAAGGCCGGTACCGATGAAGGCAACGGTGGTGAAATTCTGCTTGTCGATTTCATGCTGCAGCACTGCACCGGGGGTGCCGTAGTACATGGGCAGCACGGGGGATTTCTCGAAAGCGTCGTTCGCGAAACGGGCGTGGTCGATACGGTCGAAGTACTTGCTCATCCAGATGCCACCGACATTGAGAACGGTGCGCTTGTTGTTGAAGTACTGGCGCAGCGTGGCATTCATGATGTAGAGCCCGGCGGGACCGCAGGAGTCCGTGTGCTGACCGGTGCAGATGCCCAGACCGCCATCGTAGAAGAAATCCTGGCTGGCGCTGTCATGGTCCAGGCCCCAGGAACCGGCCAGGTCCAGGTTGAACCAGGTGCCGCCGTTCACATCGTCCTTGATGAGTCGCTGGTTGAGCTGGGCGAATACCAGTGCAAGATAGTTGGTGGAGCTGTAGCCCGGGCTCTGGTTGTCGATACCCCAGTAGCCGCCGAAGACTTCCAGCAGGAAAGTGGTGCCGGTTTTCTCATAGAGAGCCTTCTTATATGCCGGGTCGTTTTCACCCGGAAGCAGAAGACCGCTATCATAGAACATGCGGTAGGAGTCGCAGGTGCCGGTTCCGGCCTGTGCTACTCCGGCCATGACGGCCAACGAGAGGAGAAGATTCTTGATTTTCATAAAGCTCAATAACTGTTGCGGCAAGACAATAACACAATGTTATGCTTTTGGCAAGGAAAAGCGGTCGATGTGATATGGACGGTCGCAAATTCTCTCCCTGCTCCTGTGTCCCATTTCCCTGTAGCCTTCTGCCAGGTCAGGTGTTTTCCGCTTTTCTCTTCTGTTGTAAACATGTGATAAGACTCTGAAGTTAAATTGGTAATATGCTTGAAATGTGGAGCTGGTGCCATGCTGTGCCGATGCTTTTCTCTTTTTTGATGCAAGATATTGTTATTCAACGGAATCAGGTATGCATTCCATGGATGCAGTAAACATAATATACCCGGATGTGCTAGGCTACACCGCTTATGCAATATCGAATTTGTATGACTCGGCGCGGAGTGTTCCGGTATCTGGCTGCAGCGGTGACATTCCCCGTGGGAATAGGAAGCGGGCTGCTGCCGCAGCCCATGGTTATCCGCCCTGCAGAACCGCCTGCTTGCCACCAGCGGGTGAGTACGATAATTTTAACATCGGGTGCAGCTTTTTGCTTTTCTGCCCGGGCGGGGTGTGCTACTATCAGCTCATATGGCAGAGAATGATTTGAGCATAGGTGTGGATATGGGGGGAACCTCCATCAAATTTGCGGTGGTGCGCGGCACCGAGCTGGTTGCACGTGCTGAGCCCGTGCGCACGCAGGATTTCGTGTCTCCTGATGCTATTTTCGCCGAGGTAGGCAAACGGCTCAAGGAGCTCATTGCCGCCTACCCGGAGGTGAAGGCCGTGGGTATGGGCATCCCCGGCTTTGTGGATCATGACCGTGGCATTGCCGACTCGCTCACCAACGTGCCCGGCTGGTATGATGTGCCCGTGCGCGATATGCTGGAGGAAATGACGGGACTGCCCGCCGCTGTGGACAACGATGCCAACTGCATGGCCTATGCGGAGTGGAAACTGGGCGCCGGTAAGGGGATGAATGACCTCGTGTGCCTCACGTTGGGCACGGGAGTGGGCTCCGGCATTGTGGCCAATGGCCAGATGCTGCGCGGCTCGCTGGGCGCTGCCGGAGAGCTGGGGCACCTGAGCATCGATTATCAGGGCCGCAAGGGGTATTACCAGAACCACGGCGCGCTGGAGAACTACATCGGCCACCCGCGCATTCAGGAAGATGCCGCTGCTGCCTACGCTGCAGCCGGGCAGGAGAAACCGCTGGAAGATTGCGCTCCCTATCCGCTGGAACTGGCCGCCAAGGCCGGCGATCCCGTGGCACTTGCCATGTGGGATGATATTGCCCGCAAGCTGGCCACAGGGCTGCTTTCCTGCCATTATATTCTGAACCCCGCTGCCTTCATCATCGGCGGTGGTGTAGCCAAGGCTGGCGACCTGCTTTTCGAACCGCTGCACCGCTATCTGAAGGCTCAGACCTACGGCCCGCACTACGCGAAGCTCCGCATTCTGCCTGCCATGTTCAGCAATGAGGCCGGTATCATCGGCGCTGCCAGAATGGCTCTCGAAGAGGCTGAAGCCCGCGGTAAGGCATGAGTGAGGCAGCAGCAAGGGGAGAATTGAGACTCTGCGCCCGCCTTGGTCTGGAGGGCGCTGCTGCGGATTCATTGCTGGCAGCCATGCGCGCCGGCGCATCCTCCCGCGGGGCGGTGGTGCTGACGGCTCGCGCGCCGCAGGATTATGTGCCGCCGTTCCCGTGCGCGGAACTGGCGGCCCCCTGGCTTCCACCGCGGGTCTGGGTGCCTGCAGAAGGGGTGAAACATACTGCGTACCCTGATTACGCGGCCGGGTTATATTATTCCCTGGACTTGTCATCCTGCTGGGAGTCCGCAGCCCTGGAGGTGGTGCCGGCTCCGGAATCATCGCTGGATATGTGTGCCGCCCCTGGTGGCAAGACCATGCTCATGGCCGCGCGGTTCGGAGCCGCCAATCATACCGCCAACGAGGTGCATCCTGGTCGCCGCGGTATTCTGCGCCAGAATCTGGAGCAGTGCGGCATGCCTCAG
Source organism: Akkermansia sp. (assembly GCA_045634905.1). Classification (GTDB taxonomy): domain Bacteria; phylum Verrucomicrobiota; class Verrucomicrobiia; order Verrucomicrobiales; family Akkermansiaceae; genus Akkermansia. The sequence continues at coordinate 8,910 of JAZRBC010000227.1, read as the reverse complement.
GTAAGAGTGACCGGGAACCGCCCGGACCAGTGGGCCCGCAGTGGAGAGACCTTTGACCTCCTGCTGGTGGATGCTCCCTGCAGCGGCCAGTCATTGCTCTGCAAAGGAATCAGGAATCCGGGCTGCCTGGGATCCGGCATGGTGAATGGGAATGCCAAGCGACAGAAGGGAATCATGCTCTCCGCCGTGCAGTGCGTGAACCCCGGTGGGCACATTGTCTACACCACCTGCACCTATGACCCCGAGGAGAATGAAAAAGTGATGGCCTACATCCTGAAGCGCACGCCCGGCTGGTCGGCTGTTGAGGTGCCGCTTCTTGCGCCTTTCCGCTCAGCGATTGCAGATTTTCCTGCGTACCGTCTGCTGCCTGCACACGGTTTCGGGGCAGGGGGCTTCTGCTGTCTTCTCCGTAAAGATAAATAATTTTTTGAACATAATTCGCCTGATTAGTATCCAACAATAAACCACACACTCTTTATTCATGAAAAAAGCATTCCTTACGATGATGGCAGTTCTGCTGCCCGCTGTTATTGCCTCCCCCCTGCCTGAGAAGGCCGACCTTCTTGCCTCCAACACGGTGACGGCTCAGTTCATTGGTATCAAGGAGCGCCCCTGCTATTTCCGCACCGCTCTCTGCCCCAACCGCTGCGGGCATGGCATGAAAGCCGCTCAGTTCCTCGTGTTGACCAATGAATCCTATGAAAAGCCCGGTGAGTACGGCGACGACAAAGCTGCTGAGGGCAACATGATTCTGGTGGACGTAAGGGAGGATGTGCCCGGCCAGCCTGAGGGTATGCTCAAGAAACTCACGGAGCTCAAGCCCGGCCAGGTGGTGCGCATGACCCAGAAACATTACTATGCCGACTTTGGCAAGGTGGTTGCTCCCATCCGTCCCGTCACGGAGCTCGAGGTGCTCAAGGCTGGCGTCTGCAAGGAACTTCCCTCTGTGCCGCATGACCCCGCCAATCACGACGACGAGGTGATGCCTCTGCCTCTGTAAGCTCTGGTGCCCTCTACGCGATGCTGTTTTTCACCCCCGCCCGCAAGGGCGGGGATTTTTTTTTGCGATGGCTGCAAAATAAAAGCCCGCCAATCGGCGGACGTTCTAGATGAGAAGATGGCCATTTTTCCGTATTTACCACGGCAGAGAAATATACCCCAGCAGGCGCAGCAACCACAAATCCAGCGCGGCCAGAGCCAGGAGATACCAGGAAATCACTCCTGCAGCACTCACCAGCTGGCGCGGTTTGTTCGCAGTACTCCCGCGCCCCATCACAACCTTTCGGTTCTGCTGGGCGAAGATGATATCCTCATTCGGCGAAAGTTCTTCTCTCATGTTCCGGCGTGAGCACTCTATCATAAACCGCCCCGCCATGCAATGCTTTTCTACAGCAGCATGTGCCGGGTAAAGTATTTCAAATGACTGCTGGTCTTGCTCCTTCTGATATGCCCGCTCCCGTTATTTCATGAAAATGCGGCTTGACAAGAAAACTGTAACACTTTAGACTGCCGGCATGTGGAGGAGATGCCTGCATGTGCTGAAGCGGCTTGTGGAAAGCTATTGGAAATTGCCGCTTGGCGCAGCGGCAGTACTGGCGCTTTGTTTCGCTGTGTTGTGCGTGGGGGCAGTTGCGCATTGCGCCTGGGGTGGTTTGCCGCAGTGGCTTCAGCTTATTATTGATATGACCACTGTGCTGTTTCTGCTGGCCGTTCTTGCGGGGGCGGTGGTGCCGGTGTGGTTGGTGGCGATGACGGTGGTGTGGCTTCGCCGGGCTGATTTGTGGTCTGCGCTGAATGCCTGGGGGGCCAGTCTGCTGGCCGGGGTTGTGGCGTATTTTGTATTTGTGGGGGTGTTCGGCGTATTTGTGTTCGGCGCTGTTCCCGATTTTTATGCGAGCGGACTAGTGGTGCCGCCAGACAAGGAGTTTGTGATTCCCCGCGGAATGACCTTTTTTACTGGTGAGCAGAGCCCTCCCGCGGTGGTGCAGGCTCTCCGCGATAAGCAACCGGACTGGCCCGAGGTGAAGGTGGATACGGCAGATGCCGCGGCGGTGCCGGTGCCGAATCTGCTCAGGTTGACACGGGAGACTCCCGATTTGCTGCATGAGTATGTGCTGCGCTGCCTGTATGCCGAGGCTACGAATCTACGCTTTTGTTCACCACTTCTGGGGGGACCGGATGGCATGTATCTGGCACATGAGCTTTCTCCTCTGAAAACGGCGCACCGGACTGGTGGCGACTCGTGTACCGTGCTCCACCTGCCCAATGGCTGGAGTCTGGAGTGCATTTACGGCCAGGAAGAAGGAAGTGCCCGCTCCGTCAGGATGCTGGATGATGTTCTGGCTCCTCTGGCTCAGAATCCCACCTCCGCACAACTAGATGCATTGCTGCCTCCGCTGCCGCTGCATCCTTTTCTCTGGATGAGTGGCGGGCTTGGGGGGTACCAGATGCTGCTGGTCATTCCCGCCTCATATGAGGAAGGGAAATTCGAGCTGCGCGCCCATGAGGTCACCACCGGCAAGCCGGTGGTGTTCAGACAGCGTTGGCGCGGTGAAGTCAGGCTCGGGAAATACTGCCGCCTGATTTGCAGTGACGGCAGCAATACTGTGTACAGCGGCGAATGGGGTGAATTCTATGGCTCCGAATGGGAGATATGGTTCACTCCGGCTGCTGGTGGAGATGCCCGCTGCGTGAGCCGGCAGGCTTTCCTGATGCAGGGGTATTCGCGTTGAGCCGGTGGCGTTACTCCGGATTACCGCCCATGACCCAGCGGTAGAAATTGCAGCCCACGAAGTTACCCAGCACGATGATGCCGTAGAAGGGCAGAATGCTGCCGAGGTTGGTCTGCCAGTAATCCAGCGGAACGCAGGAGTAGAAGAAGGCATCGGCCACGCAGTGCGGGAAGCCGCACACGATGAAGAGCGGCACCCCGAAGAACAGGGGCAGGTTGTTGCCCTTGCGCGCGAAAGTCACCGCTGTAGTCATGATGAACCCGCAGGCGATGGAGAGGAGGCCGCCGTTCACCAGCCCCATATCGAGGCGGCTCTGCAGCAGTGCCTGGGCGGTCTCCTGCAGCGGCATGGGGCTCAGGCGCGTAAGCAGGGAAAAAGTGGCACAGCCGATGATGTTGCCCAGCAGAACCTGCAGAAGCAGCCCCAGTTCATTCTTTTTGATGAATCCTGCGGTGCCGGTGTAGAGCGCAAGTTTGTAGCACACTACTGCAATGAGCGCAAAGGAAAAGATGACGCACCCGGCCAGATACTGATCCTGCGATTTGAGAGAGAGGAAGCCGAACCCTGCCACGCCGATGCAGATGCCGGACATGAACGCAGAGCGAAGCCTGTTGAAGATAGCCATACTCCACCTATACTAACAAATATTTCCGCGCTGCAAAGAAAATTCCGCGTCGTATGTAAAATTATGTCTAAGCTTGTTCTCGACAAACGTGCGAGGATGTGATTTAGTATTGCCACGTTTACATTTTCCCCCTCTAACGTATATGAAGTCCTACTCCATTTTCCAGAAGTCTGACGACGAAACCGTCAATACTTTCCTTGACTGGATGCGCAACCAGGAGCGCAATGTGTACCGCGCTGCTCTGCGTGAGCTTGGTGCGCTCAAGAAGCTGCGCCCGCAGTACATGCAGCAGAAGCCTGTGGCTGAGCAGTTTGCATGGCTCAAGAAGATGCTCTCCTGGAAGCCCGCTGAGACGATTGCCGACCACTTGCTGCAGGTGTGGCTTATCCGCAAGCACGAGGGTATGCTCGTGAGCTTCATTGAGAAGCTGGGTATCGAGCACAACGGCCACGGTGTGGTGGATGTGCTGCCCGAGACGCTGGACGCCGACAAGCTGAAGGAAGCTGTGGATGGTCTGTTCGCCAATTACCCCGCCGGTGCTGTGTCCGTGTACCTGCACATGTTCCAGAACCAGACCGAGGAAGGCTGGCCTGAGCTGCAGGACATCCTGGATAACGACGAACGCATCACTATCAAGTAATTGATTGAATGCCTTAAGCGGTCGGCCCGGGTGGGAATCTGCCCGCCGGCCGCTTTTCTTTTTCCTTCTGCCATGACCGAGGACGAGCAATTCATGCTGCTGGCGATGCGTGAGGCCGAAAAGGCCCGGCAGGCCAATGAAGTGCCCTGCGGCTGCGTGGTGGTGAGGGATGGCCGCGTGATTGCCCGCGGCTGGAACCAGGTGGAATCGCTCAAGGATGCTACCGCTCACGCCGAGATGCTGGCTCTCACCGCCGCAGAGGCGGCAGTGGGCGATTGGCGTCTCGAAGGCTGCACGGTCTATGTGACCAAAGAACCATGCCCTATGTGTGCCGGGGCTTTGGTGCATTGCCGTCCGGACCGCGTGGTGTTCGGTATTCCGGACCCGAAGGGCGGAGCCTGCGGCGGGTGGATTAACCTGCTGGACTCGAATCCGCCGCTGAATCACAAGTGCGCAGTGCAGGGCGGGGTACTGGGCGATGCCTGCCTTGAGCAGTTTCAGTCATTTTTCCGTGCCGCCCGCGCTGCGGCCAAGGAGCGCAAACGTCGCGAACGAGAGGAGGGAAACAATGATTCCGCAGATTGAGATTTACGTGAATGTGGAGAATGACTGGGTGACGGAGACGCTGGCAGAGCGCTTCCGCGAGGCGCTGCAGACTCTGCTGCCCGAGCTGCTGGCCGCACCGAAGGGGCCTGACCATGTGCTCAGCGAGCTGGATACCGTAGAAATCTCCATTGTGGATGATCCCACCATTGCCGAGGTGCATGGTGAGTTTCTGGATGACCCCACTGCGACAGATGCCATCACCTTCCCCTATGGCGAGGTGCTGGTAAGCTGCGATACCGCCGCCAGCTATGCGGCAGCTCATGGCCTTCCTCGCGAGCAGGAACTCTTCCGCTACATGGTGCATGGGCTTACGCACCTGCATGGGTATCTGGACTATGAGCCTGCCGACCGCGAGGCGCTCTTTGCCGTGCAGGAACCCCTGGTGACCCGCTATTTCCCCTTGCGTGCTCAGTGATGATGTAGTATAATGGCCGCAAGATGAACATGCTGTCAAAATGTTTATACCTGCTCGCCTGCTGTGCGCTGTTCAGTTCCTGCGTGTGCCAGGTGCAGACATCTGAGGCTGTTGCCCTCTATGGTCAGGAATGCGAGGGGGTGATTATTCCCGGCTGGGGAAAGCTGGCACCGGAGTTTTACCAGGCTGGGGAAAAGACCTATGTGAAAGGTTTTCGTACGCGTCTGGAGCGGGTGAATACAGAGCTGGCCTGGTACCAGTGCCCCGACAGATGCGAGCAATATATGCCGGTGGAAGGTGCCGAGCGGGTGCCGGTTTATCTGGAAGTGAAGGGCGATGCCACCCGTTATCCGGCAGTTGAATACCAGCTTGCTCTGCCCGAAGACGCTCAGCCCGGAATTACGACGCCGGTCTCAGTGCCCTATATGGGCTATCTGGATTACAGCCCTATGGATCCCAGCCGCCCGGACCCGGTCGTATGCCGGACTCCCATGCAGGCCAATGAGCGTTCCTGGTACACCACCCCTCTTTCCTGGCTCAGCTTTGTGGTGGTCGATGTCCCCGGTACCATCATCGGTTCAGCCTTCGGTGCGGTGTATACCTTGCTTTCTCCGGATGAATCATTCTTCATGGAATATGATGGATGGGGCTATGTGCCGCGCCCGTGAGAATGGTTAAGTACAGCCAGTCAGCCGTTTCCTTATCTTGCAACGTGGGTGGCTAGTGCCAATGTTAAGTCTGTTTGGCTTGCTTTTGGGTTTGACTTTTTTGCTCATTGGGAGTATACCTGAGCCGCTATGAGTTTGATTCCCTGGATGCTGATGGCCGCCGGAAGTGCGGCTGTGGATTATGTGAATCCGCTCCCCCAGCCGGGAGATGCTGATTATACGACCAGGCCGCGCCACCATTTCCGCATGGTGATGGAGAATGACTCCGCCGCCGGCAGCGATTGCAACTATTCGCACGGTACGCGTTTTGATTATGCCCGGAGCTTTGCCAAGAACTCTGAGCACGCTTGGGGCCTGAGCCTGACCCAGAATATCTACACCCCTGATGACAAGACCGGTGGTGCCGTGCCGGGGCAGCATCCGTATGCCGGGTATCTTGCCGTGGGTGTGGCTCATCTCTTCTGCGGTGAGATGGTGGGCTGCAGCACAGAGTTCCAGCTGGGAACCACGGGCAATGCTTCGCAGGCAGAAGAAGCCCAGGATTTTATTCACAAAGTGTGTGGCCTGGAACGCTGGAACGGCTGGCGCGACCAGATTCCCTCCGAAGTGACTTTCCAGCTTACCTCGCGTCAGGATTACCGCTTGCCCTGGCTGGAGACGACGATGGCAAATGGCCTGCAGACAGATGCTGCTGTTTTCACTCGTGAGGAACTGGGGACTGTTTCCATCGCAGCAGAGGCCGGTGCTTATCTCCGCTTTGGCCGGAATCTGCCCGCCAGCATGCAGATGAGCGGCAACCACGCCGGCGATTTTTCGCTGGGGCTTATCCGCAAGCCTGCGTATGACCCCACGGCCACGTCCTGGTATGTGCTGGCTGGAGCATCGGTGAAGTATGTGGCGCGCGATTTGTTCATCGATGGTGGTGTTTTCCATGATTTTGACCGCACCTGCGGGCGCATGCCCTGGGTGAGCGAGGCGCAGCTGGGCTTCGGCGTACGCCACCGCGGCATTGATTACTATGCCGGTCTGGTGGCTCGTTCAGACAGCTTCCGTACTCAGGAGGATGATACCGTGTTCGGTACCTTCAGTTTCGGCTTCCATTGGTAAAAATAGATGACGACCGCTCTTAAAGGAGGGCTCATGGCACTGGGGGCTGCCTGCGTGTTGCTGCTCGCAGGTGCGTTTCCTCTGCTGGGTGCGCCGGAGGTGTATCGCAGTGGCGCTGTGCTGCTGCTGGGAGCTCTGGCTGTGCTGCTCTGCCTCTGGGGCGGGTGGCGTCTGGTGCCGGGGCGGCGGGTGCAGCTCATCGCAGGACTCGTTTTCCTGTTTTTCACCGTCACCGGGCTCTGCATGCTGCTGGAATATGGTGCCAAGGCGCTGGAGTATGCCGGCATAGGCGGCCCGATGTGGGCCGGCTTTGTGGGCATGGGCTGTGTGGCACTTACCGGCGTGGTATTCATGGCGGTGTTCGGGTTTCTGTGCTACCGGGTCATGAATGCCCGAGTGTTGTGGCTGGCCGGGGCACATTGGGCGGTGGCTCTCCTGGGTGTCGGTGCATTTGCCGATGCCATCTGGGAAATCCGCGTTCCGGTGACCATGCCGGCCGATGCCCGCACTGAATTGACCGAGCTGATTCTGGATGATGGCCGTTGCATTCCCCTCGGCTTCCGCCTGCGGGTGGATGACTTTGAGGTGAAACACTACGATGACGCTACGTACACCATCTATAGTTTTGAAAACGGCCGCCCGGGCACAGCCCTGCCGGTGGAGCGCCGGGGGGATACCCTGCATCTGGGGCAGGAAAGCTGGCCGGTGAGCGCGCTGAAGACGGCTCCGGGTACACCGCATCCCTTCATCATGCTGCCGGGACAACCGGCGCGTGTACTGGTGCAGAATCCCGGTACGGTGCGCGACTACTGCGCCCGCGTGGTGGCATTCACTGACCACCGAGGTCGTCCGGAGACGCACAAGGCCGAGCTGCGTGTCAATACTCCCTTTTCCTGCAAGGACTGGCGTTTCTCGCTTTCCTCATACCGCCAGGAAGGCGGGCAGACCGAGGTGCTGCTGCAGGCCCGCCGGGCTCCGGGGCGCTTCGCTGCCATCTGTGGTATGCTGGGTATCATCATCTGCACAGCGGTCTGGTGCTGGTGGAGAAAGGAGGAACGCGCATGATAACACTTGTTTATTCGCTTACGATTTTTGCGCTGCTGCTCTGCATCGGCAGTGTGGTGGCAGCGCTGTTGAACCGTCCGGCGGAAAGTCAGCGCACGTTTGATGCGGCATGGGTGGTGGCCCTGTTCCTCTTTGTGGCGGACTGGGGCCTGGCGCAGGCGCCGCCTTTTGGCAATATGCGGCACGTGCTCGCTTTTTTCCCGCTGGTCATGGTGCCGGCGGCTCACTACCTGCGCCGTTTCCGCGGGCTGGAGCTCACCTGCTGGCTGGCGGCGGCTTCGGCACTGGCTCTGGTTGGCGCTCTCTGTATGCCGCTGCAGGCCACCTGGCGCCAGATGCCCGCGCTGCAGTCGCCCTGGTTTGCACCGCACGTCATTGCTTATGTAGTGTCCTATGGACTCATGACCGTGGCGGCGCTGCTCACCCTGGCATCGTTCCGCAATGAACAACGCCTGACCGCTGCCGGCGAAGTGGTGCGCCTGTCGCTGCCTTTCATGACTTTTGGCTTGTGGAGCGGCGCTATCTGGGCAGATGCCGCCTGGGGTGGCTACTGGGCCTGGGATATCAAGGAAGCCTGGTCTCTGCTCACCTGGTGCCTCTACCTCATTTACCTGCACGTGGAGCGTTACCCCGCTTTTGCCTCCTGGCGCAGGCCGCTTCTGCTGCTCGGTTTTGCGGCGGTGGTTGTCACCTTCCTGGTGGTCAACCTGCTTCCGCGCATTGAGTCCATGCACTCCTATGCTCAGTGAGCCGGTCGGAACTCTGGCAGTTCCCGTGCCCCGGCCTGGCGAAGCAGCTCGGCGCATTCGGTAGCCTGCTTCTGAATGGCCAGATTGAGCGGGCGCATGCCCTGGTTGTTCACCGTGTTCACGTTGATATCTGCGTGGGTCAGGAGCTTTTTCACCCGCGCTGGCAGGTTCTTTTCTGCTGCCAGGGCAAGTGCGGTGTTGCCCTCATTATTGGTGCTGTTGATATCCAGCCCCGGGTGTTTCAGCAGCAGGTCAATCATCTCCTCCGCAGCCTCTCCCTGGCAGTGCACCAGGTACATGAGC
>JAZRBC010000226.1:0-4187 GCA_045634905.1 Akkermansia sp. | reverse complement strand
GCATCGGGACGGCGGCGCAGCAGTTCCTGAATGACCAATGCGCCCTGCTTGTCGCCGCTCTTCTCACCGGCTACCACAAATATCTTCATGCCAACACTCTATCACGCGCGCGAAAAAATTGCAAGAAAAGACTTTTATTCCGGGCAAATGTGTGCATAATGCCCGCATGCACGATTTCCTTGTCTACTGTATGGACTGCATTCAGCAGTGGGGATACTGGGGCGTGGTCGTCCTCATGGCCATGGAAAGTTCCATCATTCCCGTACCGAGTGAGATTGTAGTGCCGCCGGCCGCCATTGCCGCCACCTTCCCCGGTGCCACCATGTCGTTCTGGGGTGTAGTGATTGCAGGCACAGTAGGTTCCTATCTGGGCTCGTGCGTGATGTATTTCATGGCACTGTTTCTGGGACGTCCGTTTGTATACCGCTTCGGCAAGTATTTCCTGATGCCGCCGCACAAGGTGGAAAAGGCAGAGGTGTTCATGAACAAATACTCCACCGCCGGCATCTTCTTTGCGCGTTTCCTGCCGGTCATCCGCCACCTCATCTCCATTCCTGCCGGTCTGGTAAAGATGAACTTCACTTCCTTCAGTCTCGCCACCATCATCGGCTCCGCCATCTGGTGCTGGGTACTGGCCTGGTTCGGCGATAAAGTGGGCAGCGAGCATCCGGATATCATGAAGAGCCCGGAGGACCTGGTGCACGCCGTGAAGGATGAATCCCACCTGGTGGTGCTGGCCATCGTCATGCTGGCCGCGCTCTATGCCCTCATGAAATACATGACCCGCAACAAGAAATAACCCCCTACCCCACTTTTTTATGAGCAACGAAAATCTTATCGATGAAATCCTGCGCCTCAAGAAGGAACGCAACGCCGTGATTCTGGCGCACAGTTACCAGCGCCCGGAAATCCAGGACCTGGCCGATTTTGTGGGCGATTCGCTGGCACTGGCCCGCAAGGCACAGGAAGCGGAGTGCGATGTCATCGTGTTCTGCGGTGTGCACTTCATGGCCGAGACCGCCTGCATTCTGAACCCGAGCCGCACCGTGCTGCTGCCGGATGCGAATGCCGCCTGCTCGCTGGAGGCCTCCTGCCCCGCCGAGGAACTCGCAGCCTTCCTGGAGGAAAACAAGGACAAGAACTACTACGTGATTGCCTACGTGAACTGCTCCATCGGTGTGAAAGCGCTGGCAGATGTCATCGTGACCAGCGGCAACTCCCAGCGCATCATCGAGACCGCCCCCACGGACCGCCCCATTCTCTTTGTGCCGGACCGCAACCTGGGTGCCTGGACTTCGCTCAAGACCGGCCGCGTAATGACCATGTGGAACGGTGCCTGCCACGTGCACGAGCGCTTCACCCGCGACCAGCTGATGGCCACCAAGGCCCAGCACCCGGATGCCCTGGTGGTGTGCCACCCGGAGTGCCAGGAACCCATCCGCCTGCTGGCAGACCACATCTGCTCCACAGAGAAGATGATTCCCTACTGCCGTGAGAGCGAGTGCAGCAAGTTCATCATCGTGACGGAAACGGGCATTCTGCACCGCCTGCGCAAGCTGGTTCCGGGCAAGCAGTTCATTCCCATGGACATGGGGCAGTGCTCCTGCGCCGAGTGTGAATATATGAAGCTCAACACGCTGGAGAAGCTGCGCAACTGCCTGCGCGACATGGCTCCCGAGGTACGCGTGCCGGAGGAACTACGCCTGCGCGCCGCCGCCCCGCTGAAACGCATGCTCGAGCTTTCCAAGTAACCCGCGCCCGGCATGAACCTGGCTCCGCACATTCTGGCTCACGGCAACTGGATTTCCATGGAGGAGTTCATGGAGCTCGCGCTCTACGACCCCGCCGGTGGATACTACAACACGAATATCGCCGATATCGGTTTCCGAGGAGATTTCTCCACCTCTGCCACCATCAGCGACCTGCTGGCCCGCCGCCTGGTGCAGCAGTGGGAGCAGAGCTGCAAGGTCTTCAACCGCCGCCTGCCCATCATCGAAATCGGCGGTGGCAATGGCGACATGGCCATGAGCATGGCCCGCGCGCTGGGCTTCTTCAACCGCCTGCGCGTGCGCTACTACATGGTAGACCGCTCCAAGGCGCTGCGCGACCTGCAGCTCATGGTGGGTGGCAACTTCGTGCGCGTGTACGATACGATTGAAAAAGCCGTCAAGCACGCCGGCGGCCGCGCCTTCATCTTCTCGAACGAGCTGCCGGATGCCTTCCCTGCCCGCCAGTTTGTGTTCCAGGACGGCAAGTGGCTGGAGCTCGGTTTCTCCGTACACCACGGCCAGTTTGTCCGCGCCGTGAAAGAACGCCCGCTGCCGGAGTCCAGCGTATTCACCCGCTGGGCCTACGAAGGCCAGATTGTGGAGGTGCAGGAAAGCTACCACAAGTGGTATGCCGCCTGGCAGCCGCTCTGGAAATGCGGCACCATGGTCACCATCGACTACGGCGAGCTGAACGATACCCTCTACCACCGCCGCCCCGCCGGCACACTGCGCGGTTACAAGGCCCACCAGCTGGTGAATGCCGATGAGCTGCCCACCCTGGCCGGAAAATGCGATGTGACGGCCGATGTAAACTTCACCGACCTGCACCAGCTGGCGCAGAACTGTGTGGGCGACCGCGTGCAGTACATGAGCCAGCACGATTACCTGAAAGACCTGGCAGACCCGACAAGCGCTGCAGACCGCCATCTCATCGCCGTGCCAGGTGCAGGCGACCACTTCAACGTACTCATCCAGCACCGTTTCGAATCATGACCCGCCGCACCGCCTTCAACATCGCTGCGCTTCTGCTGGCAGCAGCAGGCACCACCCTGCTGGCGGGAGATTTCCTGATGCCCAGGTGGCTCTGCCGCGGCGGCGAATGGCAAGGTCCGGAGACTGACCATTTCGACGGTACATTCTTCTACAACCCGGAGCCCAGCACCCTGTACAAAACCAGCAACCTGCTGCAGTGGCTCAGCGAGCGCCACACCAAGGGCGACTACCCCACCGTGGCTGCGAACACCCACTCTCCTGAACTTGCCCCCACGGTGGACGGTCAGGACTGGGAGATCACCATGGTGAACCACTCCACCATGCTCATCCGCACAGCGGGGCTCAACATCCTGACTGATCCGGTGTGGAGCGACTACACCAGCCCGGTGCAAGGTTTCGGGCCGAAGCGCTGCCGCCCGGCGGGCATAGCGTGGGGGCAGCTTCCGCGCATCGATGTGGTGCTGATTTCGCACGACCACTACGACCATTTCGATGCCGATACCCTGCGCAATCTGGCCAAGGAGCAGAATCCGCTCTTCATCGTGCCCCTGGGGCTGGGAGGCCTGGTAAAATACCACTGTGGTGAGCACTGCCGCGTGATTGAGGCTGACTGGTGGGAAACCGTGCAGCACGGTGAGCTGAGCGTCACCCTCACCCCGGCCAAACACTGGAGCAACCGCTACCGCAAGACCTACACCCGCAACCGCTCGCTCTGGTGCGGGTTCTACCTGAAATCCCCCGCAGGCCCCTCTATCTACTTTGTGGGAGATTCCGCAAAATCCGACTGTTTCTCACAAATCCGGAGCCGGCTCGGCTCACCGGATGTCGCGCTCATCCCCATCGGCGCTTACAAGCCCGACTGGATCCGCAATGGCCACATCTCCCCGGCCGAAGCGGTGGAAGCCTTCGGCCAGCTGCAACCCCGCCAGGCCATTGCCTGCCACTTCGGCACCTGGCAGCTCGCGAACGAGGGATATCAGGAAACGCTGGATGACCTGAACGCCGCCCTGCAGGCAGCTGCCATTCCGCAATGGCAGTTTGTGGCACCGGAAAACGGCCAGACGCTGCGCGGCAAGTGCGAGTAAGCCGGGCAAATTGAGGCTCCAGAGCCCCGCTTACTTGAGCTTGCGACGTGTCACCAGGTATACTTTATCGCCATGGCGCACCTTGGTGGGCACAGCAATGAGCGCCGTAGCACCCTTGGGTGCCACCTCCACCACCTGAGTCTCACCGTTCTCGTTGTCGCAACGCACCTCGGGCACTGTCACGCGCACGATACCGGTAGTCACGCCGGTGATTTCAATCTTGTCACCGGGAGACACGGGACCCGCCTCCAGACGGATTTCGGCTACGCAGGGCTTGGCATACCAGCGCATCACGCGTCCCAGATGCTGACGCTGCTCCAGCGCCAGGCTGTTCGAGCAG
>JAZRBC010000225.1:0-5181 GCA_045634905.1 Akkermansia sp. | reverse complement strand
AGGATATCGTCAAACTCCACACCCTCGCCTTTCAGCGTGTCGAGAATAAAGTTATGCACCGGCCAGAAGGTGTCCTCCGGGAAGGAATCGGTACCCAGGCCGTCCTGGTTGCTCACCATCACGAACTCGTAATCGGTCAGCTCGCGGATGGTGCTCAGCGCGCGGAAGGTGCCGGGTACGAACACCAGCTTCTCGAAAGCATCAATCTGCTCGTCTGCCGGCTCCTGAATGATGGTGCCGTCGCGATCGATAAAAAGGGCCTTTTTCTTCATAGCTCAGAATTTCTTGAGGGCTGCCAGCAATTCGTCATTCTCTGCCGGGGTACCGATGGTGATGCGCAGGCAGTTCCGGCACATCATAATACGGTGACGGTTGCGCACGATGATACCCTGCTCCACCAGCGCATCGTAGATGCTGCAGGCATCATTCACTTTGGCGAGGAAGAAGTTGGCATCGCTCGGGTACACCTTCTCGCAGATAGGCAGGGTGGCCACGGCCTCCATCATGCGGGCGCGTTCGGCAAGTGCTTCGTCCACCCAGGCGCGGATTTCATCCATGTGCTCCAGGCGCTCCATGGCGGCGCGCTGGGTGAGGATATTCACGTTGTAGGGGTACTTCACCTTGTTGAACAGGGCGATGACTTCCGGATGAGCCAGCGCCATGCCAAGGCGGATACCGGCAGAAGCCCAGGCCTTTGAGAAGGTGTTGAGCACGATGAGACGCGGGTACTCCTCCAGCAGGGCGCTCACCGAAGAACCGGCGGGCGCGAAATCAATGTATGCCTCGTCCACCACCACGATGCCGGGGAAAATATCCATCACCTTGCGGATTTCCTCCAGCGGGAGCAGATTGCCGGTGGGGTTGTTCGGGCTGCAGATGAAGATAACCTTCGTGCAGGGGGAGTAGATGGACTGCAGGAAGTGCTCTGCGTTGAACTGATAGTCCTCTTCCAGCGGGATGGCATTGTAGCGGATGTCATTGATATCAGCGCAGACTTCATACATGCCATAAGACGGAGCAATAGCTGCCACCTCATCCACACCGGGGGTGCAGAAGGTACGGAAAATCAAATCAATGGCTTCATCGCTGCCGTTGCCCAGGAAAATACGCTCCGGCGCCACGCCCTTGTAAGCGGAAATCTTCTGTTTCAGCTCCCACTGCAGCGGGTCGGGGTAGCGGTTGTTCGGTGCGTTGTGCGGGCATTCGTTTGCATCCAGGAACACGTGGGCCGCCTTGCCGGCGTATTCATCGCGGGCGGAGCTGTAGGGTTTCAGCTTCAGGATATTCGGACGCACCAGGCGGGCAATCCCCGTGCCCGGTTCTTCCTGCGGCAAGTCGGCTACAGCCTGCATGCGCAGGGTCATGGCGCGGGCGTGGGCATCCAGATGCTCAGCTCCGGCCATGAGCTCCACCGTGCGGCCAATGCTGCGGACCCCCTCGGCAGAGAGGGTCTGCAGGGTCATTTTGCGCTGGAAACTGTCAATGCAGAGGCTGCTGTAGGCACGCACACAGCCCATGGTGGGCAGTGTGTGGTTGGTGCCGCTGGCGTAGTCGCCCGCGCTCTCGCAGCTGTAGTTGCCCAGGAAAATGGAACCGGCATTCACCGCTTCCTTTGCCACGGCATCGGCATCCTCCATGGCAATGATGAGGTGCTCCGGTCCGTAGGCATTCGTGAAATCGATGCAGTCCTGCTTATCCGCCAGCACAATGATGCGGCTGTTGGCTATGGATTTGGCGGCCACCTCTCGGCGGGGCAGCTCTGCCAGCTGCTTCTCCACCTCGGCAGAAACAGCCTGTGCCACAGCGGCATCCGTAGTCACCAGCATAGCCTGGCTGTCCGGGCCATGCTCGGCCTGGCTCAGCAGGTCGGCCGCCACAAAGGCGGGCACGCAGCCGGCATCGGCCAGCACTTCCACCTCGCTGGGTCCGGCAGGCATATCGATGGCCACCCCGGCCAGGGAGGCCAGCTGCTTGGCGGCGGTCACATAAGCATTGCCCGGGCCGAAAATCTTATCCACCTTCGGCACCGAGGCGGTGCCGTAGGTCATGGCGGCAATGGCCTGAGCCCCGCCCACCTTGAAAATGCGCTTCACGCCGCACAAATCCGCCGCGAAAAGAATGGCGGGGTTCACCTTGCCATCCTTGCCGGGAGGCGTGCAAAGCACCACTTCCTCGCAACCGGCTACTGCGGCAGGAACTGCCAGCATCAGCACAGTGGAGAACAGAGGAGCCTGGCCGCCGGGCACATATAGGCCCACACGCTGAATCGGCAGCGTGCGCTGCTCGCAGACCACGCCGGGGGCGGTCTCCAGCTTCACGGGGGCCTGGCTGTTGCGCTGCAGCTCGTGGAAGTCGTAGATATTGCAGTAAGCCAGCTCAATGGCATCCTTCAGTTCCTGAGGAACCAGGGCTGCGGCTTCCTGCACTTCGGCGGCAGAAACCGCCAGTTCCTCCAGTTCCACGCCATCAAAACGGTGACCGTACTCATGCAGCGCCTGGTCACCATGCGTATGCACGGCGTCCATGATGGGGCGCACCACATCAAAGAGTTGAGTCACATCGAAGGCCGGGCGGCGCACCAGCTCCGCCCACTGCTCGCGGTTCGGTTCGGTTATGATGGTCATGGGATAATGGAAGTTTTGCAGGGTTACAGAATCATCTTCTCAATCGGCAGCACCAGGATACCCTGGGCACCGGCTTCTTTCAGGCGGCCGATGATATCCCAGAAGCAGGTCTCATCGAGCACGGTGTGGATGCTGCACCAGCCCTCCTGGGCCAGCGGCATGATGGTGGGGCTCTTCACACCCGGCAGCACAGCCACAATCTGGTCCACACATTCCTTGGGGGCGTTCATGAGCACGTAGCGCTTATCGGTAGCGGTCATCACCGCATCCATGCGGAACAGCAGCTTGTCCAGAATCTCGCGTTTCTCGGGGCAGAGGTTCTTGTGGGCAATGAGCACAGCCTCGCTCTCCAGCACCACTTCCACCTCGCGCAGGTTGTTGCTCACCAGCGTGGCGCCGCTGCTCACGATGTCGAAAATCGCATCGGCCAGGCCGATACCGGTGGAAATCTCCACAGAACCGGTAATCACATGAATATGAGCCTGCACCCCCTGCTCCTCCAGCCAGCGGCGGAGAATCACAGGATAGGAAGTAGCAATCTTGCGCCCCTGCAGCCACTGCGGGCCGGTGTACTCATGCTCCTTCGGAACCGCAATGCTCAGGCGGCAGCCGCCGAAGCCAAGCTTCTTCACGATATCGGCATCACCCTGGCGCTCCAGATATTCATTCAGCCCCACCACGCCGATATCGGCCACGCCGTCGGTCACAGTCTCGGGAATATCATCATCGCGCAGGTAAAGCACTTCCATGGGGAACTTGCGGGCACTGACCAGCAGCGTGCGCTTCGACGAGCTCACCTTGATTCCGGCCTCTGCCAGAATCGCCATAGTGTCCTCATTCAAGCGGCCCTTGGATTGTACAGCAATTCTCAGTTTCATGTTAACAGGATACGGATTTTTCTGTAGGGTTCTATCACAGAACAAGGACGCATCTATGTGTATAGAAGCGTCCTCGTTCTCTAGCACATACGTGCCGGATTGGAATTTAGGAAAGCTTAGCAGCAGCCTCCTTGAGGTTCTTACCAACCTTGAACTTCACCACCGTACGGGCAGGAATCGGGACGTTCTTGGCGGGATCCTTGGGGTTGCGGCCAACCTTGGGCTTCACTTCCTTCACAGTGAAAGTGCCGAAGTTGCGCAGCACAACGCGATCACCCTTACCCAGAGCATCGGTAATCAGCTCGATGGTCTTCTGGATGATGTCAAGCACCTCGTTCTGCGTGAAACCGTTGTCCAGCTCAGCGCATACCTTGTTCACAAGCTCTCTCTTAGTAATCGTATTTGCCATAGTAAAAATCGCTTTGTTGAAAAGCCGGGCACATTGTAGACCAAAAAAATCTTTTTGTCTCGCCTAAAGTGACAAAAAACAGCATTTTTTGCGTCAACTGCCCGATTTTTAGCGCTTTTTCGGCCTTTTGGGGTTGACGGATTGGCTATTTCTCCGCATTCTAGTGCCCGAGATGGCCAATCAATACAGTATTCAGCTCACAAAACCAGAAGCCGATGCGCTCCGGAAAAAGCTAGAGCGAACTTCAGAATTCCGCATAACCACGCGGGATTACGCCGATTTCTGTTTTGAGTCAGAAACGGTAAATACAGCCTATTATCCCAAGAAAGGCCGCCTGCTCATCCAGGGCCGGGGAGCAGAGAATTTCGTCAAAGACATCCTGCAGCTCGAACCGGAGGAAAAAGCACCTTCCCTGCGCGAAACCCTGCCCGCGCTGGTGGATACCACCCCGCACTTCGGCGTGGATGAAAGCGGCAAAGGCGACTACTTCGGCCCGCTGGTTGTGGCCGGGGTATATACAGATGAGCGCTGCGCTGCCGAGCTGGTGAAAATCGGCTGCCGGGATAGTAAATCCATCCCCGATGATAAGAAGATTCACGCCATTGCCCAGAAAATCAAGAAAACCGCCGGCGTGGTCTACGAGGTCATCTGCATCGGCCCCCGCCGGTACAATGAGCTATACACCGAAATCGGGAATCTTAACCGCCTGCTCGCGTGGGGACACGCGCGCGTCATCGCTGCGCTGCACGAGAAAGTGCCCACCTGCCCCCGCGCGCTGAGTGACCAGTTCGCCAACGAATGGGTACTCAAGCGAGCCCTCGGCCAGCGCCACATTCCCGTGCAGCTCGAGCAGCGCACCAAAGCCGAAAGCGATGTAGCCGTGGCCGCCGCCTCCATTCTGGCCCGTGACCGCTTTGTGCAGTGGATTCAGCAGACCGCCGAGGCCAGCAAATGCCCCATGCCCCTGGGCTGCGCCCCCCACGTCACCCGCGCGGCCCAGCACTTCATCAACACGCACGGCCGTGACCGCCTCCAGGACGTGGCCAAACTCCACTTCAAAGTCACCCAGAAACTCCAGTAACAAAAAAAAATCACCTTTTTTGCAAGAATTAGCTTGCAAGCCGTCAATTTTTCGTGTATATTGCCGCCGCACCCCTTCACCAAGGGTTCATGCCAAGCATGGGCAGGTGTCTGAGTGGTCGAAAGAGCACGATTGGAAATCGTGTGTACGTCAAAAGCGTACCGAGGGTTCGAATCCCTCCCTGTCCGT
>JAZRBC010000224.1:0-9313 GCA_045634905.1 Akkermansia sp. | reverse complement strand
CTTTACCGTTCTCTCATTCACAAAACGCAGAAATAATCTCACCCGGAACCTTGCAAAACGAAAAAAATGTCGCGCATGAGTGTTTTCCGCTTGCAAAAGCAGAAAAAAAATGCAATATAAGAAGAAATCCGCTATGGCGGCACCAGACTTTACTGACGTTATGAGTACTCCTCCTCTTCCTCCGACTCCTCCGCGCCCCGTACCTCCCACGGCTCCTCGTCCTGTTCCCCCCACGGCTCCGCGTCCTGCCATGCCGGCTGCTCCTACTGCGCCCATGCCTCCGCGTCCCGCTGCTCCTGGTGCTCCCGTGCCGCCTACAGCTCCGCGCCCCGCCGCCACGGTGCCGCTGGCTCCCGCAGCTCCCGCCCGTCCGGCAGTACCCGGTGCGCCTGCTGCTCCGGCTCGACCTGCGGCTCCTGTTCCTCCCACGGCTCCCCGCATGACTCCCACCATGCCTCTTCAGGTTCCGGCTCGTCCCGCTGTGCCGGGTGCCCCGGCTGCGCCCGCTGCTCCTGTGGCTCCTGCTGCTCCGGCAGCCCCCGCAGCCCCCGCAGCTCCCGTTCCTCCTTCTGCTCCCGTGGCTCCCGCTGCAGCCCCCACGGCAACCGCCGCCATGCCGACGGCTACTGCTCCGCTGCCCGGCGCTGGCACTAAGCCCGCCCGCCCCGGTTCCAAGACGGTTGGTATCAAGTCCGGCGCCAAGCCGGGTGCCAAGCCTTCTACGGCTAAGAAGAAGGTGGTCGAGGAAATCATTGAGGATGAGCCCAAGCCCACGCATCCCACGGTGCTGGTTGTAGCTGTTATTGCTGTGCTTGCCATGATTTTCCTCTGCTACCAGCAGTATACCATCGATACCACCTTTGGTCGTGTGACGGAACCGACTTTCGGTTGGCCGGAAAATGCTTCCGCTGATATTTCTGCCGCTGCAGATGAGGAAGCTGCCGATGAAGAAGCTACCGACGAGGCTGCTGAGGAAGAAGGCGGCGAGGAAGAGGAAGCTTCTGACGAAGAAGAATAAAGAATTTTTCAACGGAAGCGTACCCTGAGGCATCTTATCCCTCACCATGGCATTACAGATTACAGACAGTGACTTCGCAACGGAAGTGCTCGAGAGCTCCGTTCCCGTCCTGGTGGATTTCTGGGCCCCCTGGTGCGGACCTTGCAAGATGATTTCCCCCATCGTGGATCAGATTGCAGTGGAACTTGCCGGGCAGGCCAAGGTCTGCAAGGTGAATGTGGACGAAGACAGCACTCAGGGACTCTGCAACCGCTACAACATCCGCTCCATCCCCACGCTCATGTTCTTCCGCGGCGGGGAGTTGGTGGATACAGTGGTGGGCGCTACTTCCAAGGAAAATCTGGTGGCCAGGCTGAAAGCCTGTATGTAACGCAAGGCCACCGCATGAAAATCTGAATAAGAGCAGCACCGCCGGTGGTCAGTACTGGCGGTGCTTTTTATACCCCAAAAACAAACACAATAATACGCATATGGCACTCAAAGAAGTAACTGAGAGCACGTTCGAGGCAGAGGTCCTTCAGTCCCCCGTTCCTGTACTGGTGGATTTCTGGGCAACCTGGTGTGGCACCTGCAAGATGATGATGCCCGCTGTGGAACAGGTGGGTACTGCCTTGGCTGCAGAAGCCAAGGTGGTGAAGGTGGATGCCGGCCAGCCTGCCGGTCAGGCTATTGCTGTGCGCTACGGTGTACGCTCCCTGCCGACTTTCATCATCTTCAAGGGTGGTGAGGCTGTGACCACTATCACCGGCATGACTACCAAGGACAAGCTCATCGCAGCCATTAAGGCTGCCTGATTTGCGGTTTGCGTAAAGAGCACTTGCTGAGCACTACTGCTGAGGCGGTAGTGCTCTTTTTCTTGCCGTAAGTCGGCTTCTGTGGTAGAATGGCGCGCATGAAAGCAACGACACTGATTGCCGCTGTAAGTATGTTGGCCTCGCTGTGTTCCGCAGAGGTGCCTGCCCATTTCTCTGACCGGGCCAAGGAACTTCTCGCTGAGGAAGTGCAGATTGTGCCTGCCGAGCATCCGCTCAATGTGGTCTATTTCCTGGGAAATGATAACGAACCTTCTGCTGATTTCGAACGTCGTATCAGCGAGCTGATGCTTTATGTGCAGCAGTATTATGCCAAGGAGATGACCCGCCTGGGTTACCCCGGACGAACCTTCGGGCTCCAGCTCCTGGAGAATGGCAACGTGAAGCTTCATCTGGTGCGTGGCAAGTACTCCTCCACCGCCTATGCTTATGGTTCGGGCCATGGCAAGTGCCTGGAGGATATCGGTGAGTACGCCAAGGCTAATCCCGGAGCCATCTGCAGTGGGCACATGCTGGTCATCATGCCTACATTCCAGAACGCTGAGTACAATGACCTGAACCCGGGCGGCGTGCCTTTCTATGGACTGGGTCGCAACTGCTTTGCTCTGGACTACGCCCATTTCGACCTGCGCCATATTGGTCAGAACACGCACGAAGGTCGCCTTCTCACCAAGTGGCTGGGTGGACTGGCTCATGAGCTGGGCCATGGGCTCAACCTGCCGCATAATGAAGGTACGGTGAGTGAGAAAGCTGACCTGGGTACACCGCTCATGGGAGCCGGCAACTACACTTTTGGCATGCATCCCACCTACCTCACGCTGAACTCAGCCCGCCTGCTCGACCGCTGCCAGGTATTTGCCCCCGCCGGGGATAAGACCGAGTTCTACTCCGAGTGCCCCGCTCCCCAGGTGCAGGCCTCCAGCCTCAAATGGGAGGGCGATACCCTGAAGCTTGCCGTGACCTGCAGCAACTGCGAGTATGTGAACGTGCTGGTACAGGACCCTCCTTATCAGGTGAATCAGGACTACGATGCCGTGGCATTCTGCACCGAGGCTCAGCCTGCGGCAGATGGCTTCTGCACCTACACGCTCACCATCCCCCTGGCAGAGCTCGCCGCCCGCAGGAATACCGGCAAGTCCGAGCAGGGTATCGACATCCTGCTGGTGCAGAAGAACGGCAACCGCTATCGCTGGCGCACCGTGTTCGACTGGTCCACGCTGAAGAAGGGCGACGTCATCCCCCTGGCGAATCCCGAACAGATGTGGCAGGGATACTAACAAACAGAAAGGGCTCCGCTAGGAGCCCTTTCTGTTTGACGATAGAGACTATTTAATTAATCACTAATCATTAATCATTTTGAATTTCATTTGGGCTGCTGCTGGGTGATGCAGTGGATAGCACCGCCTTCAATCACGAGGCGGCGGGCATCGATGCCTACCACTCGGCGGCCGGGGAAAGCCTCGCGCAGGATGCCGAGGGCGCGGTCATCTTCCTTATCCTGCATGAAGATGGGCACAATCACGCTGCCGTTGCAGATGAGGAAATTGGCATAGCTGGCCGGCAGCTGCTCCAGACGCCAGTCCCGCGCCACCAGCGGCTGCGGCATGGGCAGGGGGATAATCTCCACGCGGTGGCCTGAGGGTGTGCGCAGATCCTGCAGCCGCTCGTTGTTCTCTGCCAGGGCGCGGTAGTGGGGGGAGTGCGGGTCGGGCTCCACAATGGAGACCACTGCCTCGGGGTTCACAAAGCGCACCATGTCGTCGATGTGGCCGTCGGTGTCATCGCCCTCGATGCCGCTGCCCAGCCAGAATACATGAGTGGTGCCCAGCAGACGGTGCATCTCGGCCTCGATATCGGCCTTGGTGCAGCCCGGGTTGCGGTTCGGGTTCAGCAGCACTGCCTCGGTGGTGAGCACCAGCCCCTCGCCGTTGCCCTCGATGGCGCCGCCCTCCAGAATGATATCGCTGCAGAGCTGCGGCAGCCCCAGGCTGGCGGCTATGCGGGCGGGTACTTCATTGTCCAGATTCCAGGGGGCAAACTTGCCGCCCCAGGCGTTGAAGGTCCAGTTGGCCAGCTGCATGCCTCCATCTGCCCGCTTGGTGAAGATGGGGCCATGGTCGCGGCACCACACATCATTGGTGGGGTGGTCATACAGGCGGAAACGCTGCACCCCGCGGGTGCGCAGCAGCTTCTCGATACCTGCATGTAGAGGTGCAGCGGCGTTGATGCGTACCTCTGCCTCATTGGCAATGGCGGCAGCCAGCTCGGCATAGCGGCCGTGCAGCTCCAGCAGGCCGCCCTGCCAGAGGTCATCGCGGTGCGGCCACGAGAGCCACACAGCTTCCATCGGTTCCCATTCAGCTGGCCAGCGCAGCTCTGTTCCCTGCATCGGTTCCATGTTCATCATTGTATCAGTTATCATCCAGAGTTTCGTATGGGGCATTCAAGAGAATCTCCACCGGGGTGAGCCCGTCGAATTGCTCGCGCTTGTCACCATCCTGTTTACCGAATACGCCGACCTCAATCAGGTTATACACCAGATCCCCTACATGGGTAGATTTGGTGATGCCCCATTGCTCCATCACCGCCAGGGCCAGCGGTCCGTATTCCTCCAGCGCGTAAGCGCAGAATCCGAAATACAGCTCCTCGGCACTCAGGTGCGGGTTCTCCGCCGGCTTCCGGCAGCGTTCCACCGTGGCATCCAGCGCCGCACGGATGAAATAGTAAGCATCTGCCGGGTAATCATCATTCTTCTGCAGAATCTTGTCTACTGCATCCTCAAAACTATATGCCATGGCTGCATGCTACCATGTTCTACCTGTCAGCGCAATAGCAAATAGATGCATATTCGCTTGCTACCTGTGGCTGTTTGGTATAGAATAGGCCGCGTATGAACGCACAGCCCCGCCTTTCCTTTACCCGCCCGCTGGTGGTGGGCTCTGTCTCCTCTGCCGATGCCTGGAGTGCCGCCTGTGTGGCTGAAACGCTGCCTTGCGATGTGGTGGAGCTGCGTGCCGATGGCCTGCCGGCTGATACAGATTGGGCCGCGCTGGCGCAGATGCGCTGCTGTTGCCCTGTGCTGGTCACCGTGCGCCACGAGAGCGAGGGCGGCCTGCGCCCCATGAGCGCGGAGGAGCGCCTGCATATAGCCCGCACGCTGCTGCCCCTGGCCTCTGCGTTGGACTGGGAGATTGCTCAGCTGCCCGAAGTGCAGGAACTGGTGGCCGAGGCGCATGCCGCAGGGGTGCCCATCATTGCTTCCGCTCACGATTTTGAAAAGACTCCCTCTCTGGAAACCCTGCTGGAAAAAGAACATCGCGCTCGTGCCCTGGGCGCAGATGTGGCCAAGTTTGCCTTCCGACTGCACCGTGCAGAGGACATGATGACGGGCGTGGACCTCCTGCGCCGCGCCTCCGGCTCCACCACCGTCATGGGCATGGGCCCGCTGGGTGCCGTCAGCCGTCTTCTCTACGCCCAGCACGGCGCAAGCCTGGTCTACGGCTACCTGGGCGACACTCCCACCGCCCCCGGCCAGTGGTCCGCCGCCCTCTGCCGCCAGAGCCTCGATGCCCTGGGGAATTAGGGGTGATATTTTAACATGGAGCAGGGAACCTGGAGTAAACAGGGCTCCCGGACAGGAGTCACTAGTAGCTCTTGTCCAATATTCTTTTCTTCTTTTCGTAGTTATTAAAAAGGAAGAAGCTTGACTAAGCATTGGCGATGCACTATTGTTGCCTCGTCGGGGTGTTGCAGGTCTGCATGTTTCTCTTTACGTAGGCGATTGTATGATTTGCGCGGCTTAAGAAAAAACGATAATCAATTCTTACTAGCATGAAGAAGATAGTCATTGCGCTGATGGTTTTGGCAGGTCTGGGGTGGTTTCTTGCCTGGCAGGCGGGAAATGAGGCGAAATCTGTCCGGGCGGAGCTGGAAAAGCTGGCAGATGGGCAGGCCGAACTGGCAGAAAAGGTGCAGAAGCTGGAGAATGCTGCCAAGGACAATTCACAGCAAGAGAAACATTTGAGGAAACGGTTCGAGACTGCTCAGACCGAGCATGAGCAGGCCCGGAAAACAGCTGAACAGCAGGCTCAGAAGCTGCTTTCGGAAATTCGTGAAGAACTTACCCGCTATGAAAAGCTGGTGCAGAAGCATTCCGATAGTCAGGGCAAGTTTGAGGCGTATCTGACCGCGGCCAGGGAGGCCCGAGACAAAGGCGAGAAAACGGCAGATGTGCTGTATGCCTCTGCCTTGCGCTATGCCCCGGAAAAAATGCCGATTCTGATGGATTACGTGGCGTGGAAGCAGGAGGAAATCTCTAGTGAACTGAGTAAGGGTACCATGCAATCGCTGGGAACCGCCCGAGAGCGTCTTTCTCTGCTCAAGGTGTTCTGTGACACGGTGCTGGAGGATGCCTCGCCGCAGGACATTCGCAGCGTGAATGAGCTGCTGGATATGCTTGCCCAGTCTGATCGCGCACTGGTCGCTGCGGAAAAGACTTTGGAAGATAACCAGCGCAATGAGCTGAAACAGGTGGCTGGTGTTCTTTCTACCGCTGCTCGCCAGCAGCTGGATGATTATGCAGGAAAGTGGGGGGATGGTAGTGTGGTTCCGGCTTTGGAAGAACTGCGCGACGAGGTGTTCTCTTCCATTCAGCAGTGGCGCTCCTGCTGCACCTCCACGGAGGAGGCGCTCATGCTGCCTGAGCTTGCCGGTATAACAGATGAAATCCTGGAAAAATGGCTCACCAACTTCAAAGTGCGCATGGAGCCCGCAGATATCGACTGGGAGAAGCGTCAGGAAGATTGGGACGCGGCAGAGGAGGTGCTGGAGCTGGCTGCTGAGAAGAAGGAAGGAAATATCAAGACTCTGTTCGATGAGCTGAATGCAATTGTGAAAAAGGAGATGTCCCAGCAGTGGATTAAGCTGGCAGAAACGGCAGAGGATGAATATGCCATTGATGATCTGCTTTCTCGTGTCCATGACCTGGATTCGGGGCTTATTAAGAATGGTCACCGTGCCTTGCTTTGCAAGGCGTATGATAAGCGCATCTCCCGCTATAATGAGGAGCTCCGGAATATCATGAACAAAATCTCTGACGAGGAGATAAAAAATTCCTTCATTTCCGGTATTACCACTCAGTGCTGGCAGCTGGAACTCGAAATCCTGGCTGCTCAGGAAAAATATCAGTTCGACGAGTTCAAGGAGCAGCTGGATAATGTTCGCAAACTCAGAAAGGGTGAGCAAGTGCAGACCGCAGCCTCGGCGCCTGTGGCTCCCCCGCAGAATGATGCTGATAAGAAGGCTTATTATGAGTCTCGTCTGAATGATCTGAGTGCAAGGCTGGATACCGAGGTGACCGAGAAAACGGTGGGGGACATTAAGGATTTCGCAGAAAAGGAGCTGGAGCCCGTAATCCGGAGCTGTGCAGACCCGAATCTCAGGCGCGAATTAGAGGCGCTGCAGGATCAGGCAAGAAAGATTGTTAACGAATGGGAGGGGAAGTTACGTCGTTGAGTCATGAAAGTCCGATTACAGAAGGTAATGCGATACCGAAACCGCGGTGCTGTGTGGTGTGCCCTGGCTATGGCAACTGCGCAGGTGTGCCCGGCCTTGGGGGCTGAAGCGGCCTCCCCGGCTTCGCTCCCGGACTACGACCAGGTTGCAAAGCAGCTGGAGCGCACCAGAACCGCCATGGATGCTCTGCTGAAGCAGCAGAACCGGGCGGATGAGTATCTGGCTGTGGCTCGGGAACTTCGGGAGAAGGATGCATCCCGAGCCGAGGTAGCGTATATTGCAGCCCTTCGCCATGCTGAGCAGAAGGTGGAGATTTTGCTGGAGTATCTGGATTGGCAGCAGGTATTGCTGAATCAACAGCTTAGCGCTCCGAACAGACGGGAAACGGAGAGGGTTTCTGCTGCGCAGGAGAAACTCGGCCGCCTCTCAGCTCTCTGCGAAGCCGTGTTAGCGGAAGCCTCTGTTGCAGATGTGGCCCGCTGGGCTGAGGTGACATCGAAGAGGGAGTCGCTGGCGGCTGCTCTGGAAGAGGAGCACAGCAGCCTGCGGAATACCCAGAAGGCTCGTATCGAACGGGATATGGCCGGGTTGTCGGTAGCTGGTACAGCTCAGCAGCTGGATGAGGTGCTGCAGCGCTATGCGGAGTCCCCTGTGCTGCCCGAGCTTTCAGAGAAGCTGGATGACCTGATGGAAGAAATCCGCCATTGGCGCGCCTGCCGCACACAGGCAGATGAGCCTCTGCAGCTGCTGGAGGTGACAGATGCGCCCCGCACGATTGCCTGGTTGCAGAACTTCAGGACTCGTCTCGCTTCGGGTTCTCTTTCCCCGGAACAGGGCCTGGCGGATTATGCGGCAGCCTCGGCTATACTGGCTCGTGCTCGGCTTTTGCCGGGGCAGGATTCTCTGCTTTCAGATATCGAGCAGGCTGCCGCCCGGTTGAAGTGTCGGGGCTGGTGTGAGCGTGTTGCGCAGGCTACTGAAGAACGAGAAATGCTTGGGCTGCTGCTGGAGGCTACTTCTTTCAGCAGCGCGCAGCGGCAGGTGGTGGAAAAGGAGCTTCTTTCTCTCCGTAATAAGGTGTATGCTGAACAGTTGCAAAATATGCAATGGGAGAAGCTTCGCGTAGATAAGGAAGATGCCCTGAGCTCCCGCCATCAGTCTCTCGCTGCTCTCAGTCTTCGCTGTTGGGAACTGACGGTTCAGTCTGCGCCGTACATCAATGCCGCCAATGAGGCCCGGCTTAACAAGCTGAATGCCCAGATGAATGAGGAACTCGGTAAGATTAAGGAAATTTACCGGCTGGATGGTGAAATTCAATCCTATAGTGCAGGCTTATCTGAGCTTGAGAAATATGATAATGCGGTACGAAATGCCAGAAACCAATTCCTCGCGGCGGCTCAAGCTCGCTTAAAGTCTGTTGAGAGTTTGTATTGGGCCGCATATTGGAAGATGGATAAGAGGTTGACTTTCCGATGGGAAGAAGTGGTGCAGGCTCCTCTTCGTAAGGCATATAGTAAGGTGATGAGTATCAATGATGTTGATTTGAAGCTTGTCAGCGATGGAGACCACAACAAATATAAAAACCTTAAGGAGCATATCGTGGATTATTTATTGGATAAATATGAATCCCCTGTAGAGGTGACGCTTTCCATTGAAAACTTCATGCCAAAGGAATCTGGACAATGAGAAGTTTACATATATTGAAAATCTGTATGCTTGCTTTGGTGGCGGGGATGAGCCTGGGCGAAGTCTGCGCCCAGAGTATGGGAATCTGTTCCGGGGGGTATCGGGATTCTCTCGGGTATTCCCGTCCCGGAAACTGGGCTAATAGTCACCGGGGGGCGATTTCGGGGACGCGTCTGCTCCAGACAGAGCAATGGCAGGCCGCGCGCAGCAATATTCTGGCCAGTGCAGAGGATAGTGTCGCTGCCGAACGTACTCTCTCCCGGCATGAGGGAAATGTGGTGAA
>JAZRBC010000223.1:0-3701 GCA_045634905.1 Akkermansia sp. | reverse complement strand
GCCATCAACCGCATGGGCAAGGAGTGGATCGACGGCCAGTACGGCAACCTCTTCGAAATGTACGAGGAGATTACCGACGTGGATCCCCACGAGCAGCCGATGATGATTTACCCCGCTTCCCACTACACCATGGGTGGTCTCTGGGTGGACTACAACCTCATGTCCTCCATCCCCGGTCTTCACGTGCTCGGCGAAGCCAACTTCTCTGACCACGGTGCCAACCGCCTCGGTGCTTCCGCTCTCATGCAGGGCCTCTCCGACGGCTACTTTGTGATTTCCGCCACTCTGCCCACCTACCTGACCACTCAGAAGCCCGGCAGCGTGACCACCGCTGCTCCCGAGTTCAAGGAAGCTGAGGACGCAGTGAAGGCCCGCATCAAGAAGATGATGGACGTGCAGGGCACCAAGAGCCCCGACGAAATTCACCGCGAGCTGGGCAAGCTTGTGTGGGAAGACGTGGGCATGGGCCGCACCAAGGAATCCCTCATGGATGCCATCGAGAAGATTCCCGCCATCCGCGAGGAATTCTGGACCAACGTGAAGGTTGTGGGCAGCGCCGAAGGCGTGAACCAGGAGCTTGAGAAGGCCTGGCGTGTGGCTGCATTCCTCGACTTTGCCGAGGTGCTCTGCTACGACGCTCTGAACCGCGAGGAATCCTGCGGCGCTCACTTCCGTCTTGAGCACCAGCTGGCCGACGGCGAAGCTAAGCGCGACGACGAGAACTTCGCCTACGTTGCCTGCTGGGAATACAAGGGCACCGATGAACTGCCTGTGCTGCACAAGGAGCCGCTTACCTTCGACACCGTGCACCTGGCTATCCGTTCCTACAAGTAAAGATAACCTCATTCCAACCTCTTAGATTATATTATTATGGCTAATCTCAATCTTACGCTCAAGGTCTGGCGCCAGGAGAATGCTCAGGCTCAGGGCCGCATTGAAACCTACAAGGCTAAGAACATTCCGGATGAGGCTTCTTTCCTTGAAATGCTCGACATCGTGAACGAGGAACTCGTCCACGAGGGTAAGGAACCCATCGTGTTCGACCACGACTGCCGCGAAGGCATCTGCGGTATGTGCTCCCTCACCATCAACGGTGTGCCGCACGGCGGCAAGAAGGTGACCACCTGCCAGCTGCACATGCGCCAGTTCAAGGATGGCGACACCATCTGGATTGAACCCTTCCGTGCCCAGGCTTTCCCGCTGCTGCGCGACCTCATGGTTGACCGTACCGCCCTGGACAACATCATCGCTGCCGGTGGTTTCGTGGACATCCGCACTGGTTCCGCCCCCAACGCCAACAACATGCCCGTGCGCAAGAAGACGGCCGACGCCGCTTTCGACGCCGCCGCATGCGTGGGCTGTGGTGCCTGCGTGGCCAGCTGCAAGAACAGCTCCGCTATGCTCTTCACCTCCGCCAAGGCTGCTCACCTGAACCTGCTGCCCCAGGGCCAGCCGGAGAAGAACAAGCGTGTGCTTGCCATGGTGCGCCAGATGGATGCCCTCGGTTTCGGTAACTGCACCAACCAGTACGAGTGCGAAGCCGCCTGTCCGAAGGGTATCTCTGTGGATAACATCGCCAAGCTCAACCGCGATTACATGATTGCCTGCGCTGCTGAGGCTGTAGGCGTGTTCGCCTGAGCTGGTAGATAAGCAATCTACGTCTTAAAAAGCTGCCGGGATGCAATTGCGTCCCGGCAGCTTTGTTTTGCGAATAAAGATAAGCGAATATAGTTGACATTGGCCTTTGTTTGTTGTATTCTTTGTTCGTAAACGAAGAAGGAGGCGAGAATGAGTATAAAGGTGTTTATTAGTAGCGTGCAAGCAGAGTTCGCTGAAGAGCGGCGCAAACTGTTCGACTATATCCAGTCGGATGCTCTTCTCGGCAGGTTTTTCATTCCTTTTATTTTCGAGCGCGAACCTGCGGGTGGTTCTTCTGCTCAGGAAGTTTATCTTCAGCAGGTTTCTGAATGCGATATCTACCTCGGATTGTTTGGTTGCAGGTATGGCTATGAAGATGAAGACGGCGTTTCGCCGACAGAACGTGAATATGACTTGGCTACGGCAGAATGTAAGCACAGATTGATATTTATTACGCGCTTGCAGGGGCGTAAGAAACGGCATGTGAAGCAGGCTGCTCTGATTGCTAAGGCGGAGCGCAGTGTGGTCCGCCGAGCATTCAGTGGCTACGATGAGCTCCGGGCTGCTGTATATGAGTCGCTGGTGCGTTATCTGGAGGAGCAGGACTATATTCGCAAATTGCCATTTGATGCATCGTTTTGCCACGGTGCTACGCTCGATGATATTGATCCGGAGAAAGTGGAGCGCTTTGTTATGTTGGCCAGAGCGCATCGCGGATTTCCTATTCCCTATTCCTCCGGAGTCCCGACAATCTTGACTCATCTGGGATTGGTGACTGATACGGGGAAATTGACGAACTCGGCTATTCTTCTATTTGGTAAACGTCCGCAGGATTATTTCCCGGGCTCGAGTGTTAAGTGTGCTCATTTCTATGGGACGAGTGTATGCAAACCTATTCCATCTCACCATGTTTTTAAGGGAAGTGTTTTTGAATTGGTTGATAAAGCGGTCGACTTTGTGATGTCCCGAATTGACATGCATGTGGGAACTCGTGCATATAGCAATACGGCTGCTGTAACATGTGAAATCCCTCGCGAGGCGGTCACGGAAGCCATAGTCAATGCGATTATTCATCGGGATTATACAAGCAATGCGAGTGTCCAGGTTATGCTTTTCAAGGATAGGCTGGAAATATGGAATCCTGGCAAGTTGCCCTATGGGGTCAGTCTCGAGAAGCTGCGCTGCATGCATGCATCTGTGCCGGTGAATCCCATATTGGCTCATCCGGCATATCTGGCAGGTTATATCGAGGAGATGGGGACGGGAACATCTGACATTATCGAAAAATGTCTGGATAGTGGGCTTGACGCACCGGAGTTTGTGCAGGAAGAAGCTTTTCGCGTGATTATATGGCGAGCTCGGATAGATGATGCATTCGGGGTACGCAGTGTTGAGGATAATGCTGATATCGACCTTTATGAATGGCAGAATCAACAAAAGCGAATAAAGCGGAAGGATGCTTTGTTTGCGAATAAAGATAAGCGAACAAACCGAGCTGATGTAGCAGAAAAGCAGAAGGCTGTTGTTAAGTTTTGTTCGGAACCAAGGTCGAGTATGGAAATCATGGAGCATATAGGGGTATCGCGTCAGACTCGAACGGTGAATCTTTACATAGGTGATTTGGTGAAGGCTGGTAAACTTCGGCCTATGATTCCCGATAAGCCTAATAGCCCCCGGCAGCGCTATGTTGCAACTCGAGTGGGTAATTGAATGAGACTCTGAAAATTTATTTTTCATCTCTAAACCGCACGAAAATGTGTGAGTTAGGGCAGATGTGGAAAAATAATGAACAAAAAATCTCAAAAATGAGCTTGACGTTTAGCTGTGGTTCTGGTAAGCTTTGCCCCGCACCCCGCTACGGGGTAGCCCGAAAGAGAAAGCGAATCAACGCTCACTTCGGCCGGGCGAGGCAATTTTCCAAGTATGACTTTCCGAGGCGCCGAGGGCGGCAGAAATGCAGCTCACTGGCTTTAACAACCTGCCAGGCGGGGCGCCGGAGAGGATAAAGAGAGGGAAGGAAAAGGTCGTGACGCGTGCCGTGGCCTGCGCCGGGATGAAGTTCT
>JAZRBC010000222.1:0-3545 GCA_045634905.1 Akkermansia sp. | reverse complement strand
AAAATAAAGAGAGGTGACGGACTTTCGTCGGCCACCTCTCAGCTGTATCACCTTGAAAAAAACTTGTAATTACACGCGGATGGGCATGAGCACGTAGAGGAACTCATCTGCCACGCGCATGACGCCGGGGCTGGCGGTATCGATGAGGTCGATGCACACGTCCTGATCGCCCACGGACTTGAGCGGAGCCAGCACGTAGTCGGCGTTGAAGGAGATGGAAATCTCGCGGCCATCGTAGTCGATGGGTACTTCTTCATTAGCCTCACCCAGGTTGGCGCTGGACTGCACGGACATGACGCCGGGGGTGAAGCGGAAGCTCACGGTGTTGGTCTTCTCGGAGGAGAGCAGGGACACGCGGCGCACGGCGCTCTGCAGCTCGGCGGCGGGAATGACCACACGCTCGTTGTAGCGGCTGGGAATCACCTGGCGGTAGTTCGGATAGTTGCCGTCGATGAGCTTGGTGATGAGCAGAGTATCACCGAAGTCGAAGGAAGCCTGGTTGCTGGTGATGCGCACCATCACGTCGCCATTGTCGCCCAGCAGGCGGTGGGCTTCAGCCACGGCGCGGCTGGGAATGTCGATGCACACCTCCTGAGATTCCGGGAATTCCAGCTCGCTTTCGAAGAGAGCCAGGCGGCGGCCATCCGTGGCCACCAGGGTCAGCTTACCGTCCTGGAAGCAGGTGTAGATGCCGTTGAGCACGTAGCGCGTACCATCGTTGGAAATGGCAAATTCAGTAAAGGAGAAACCTTTGTTGAGCACGCCCTGCTGCACCTTGAATTCGCGGGCTTCCTTGAACACGGGCAGGCCGGGGAACTCGTTGGCGGGCAGACCATTCAGCTTGAACTGGGCGCGGTTGCAGCGGATGGTAGCCACGGTGCCGCTCACTTCAATGCTCACTTCGCCATCGCGCAGCTCGCGGATGATGCTCTGCAGCTTCTTGGCCGGCAGGGTGATGGCACCCGGCTTCTCCACGATGCAGGGTACCTTGGTCAGAATGGTCAGCTCCATGCTGGTGGTGGTGAGCTTCAACTCGCCATCCGAGGCATCCAGCAGCACGTTGGAGAGAATCGGCATGCTCGGGCGGGTGGATACCACACCGGCCACCTTGTTGATGCCGTCAAGCAGAACTTGTTTTGCGAGTGAGAATTTCATCTGATACCTCCTTTTGTTGAGCTCATTTTACCTGCTCTCTGTGCATCTGGCAAGCATATTTTCATAAATTCGCAAGATTTTCTATAAGTTTTTTTCTAACGGTACTATATCTTGTGTTTTATGTGATTGCCAACCGATATTTGCCATTGCTTACCGCTTGACAAGAGCGGGAGGAGCGGGTATGATGCGAGCATGAAACCCGTACTTGTGCTGATGGCTCCTGGATTTGAGGAGATTGAGCTTACCGCTCCCATAGATATTCTGCGTCGTCTGGAGATTCCGGTGGTGACTGCCGGTGTGAAAGGCCGCTGTGTGGAGGGGGCTCATGGCATGTCCATGATGGCCGAAATGCTCATGGTTGATGTGAATGCCGAAGAATACAGTGGCATCATTCTTCCTGGCGGCCCTGCTTCCTGGCTGCTGCGCGATACGCCCGGTGTGCTCAGTCTGGTGCGCGCCATGCACAAGGCTGAAAAGCTGGTGGCTGCCATTTGTGCTGCTCCCATAGCGCTCGAAGCTGCCGGTGTGCTCACCGGGCGTAAGGTGACCTGCTATCCCGGTGTGGAGGGAGATTTGAAATCAGCCGCTGAGGTGCTGGCTGAACCCGCTGTGACGGATGGTCTGCTGGTGACCGGTCGAGGTCCCGGTGCTGCCCTGGAGTTCGGCTTTGCCCTGGGTGCTGCGTTAGGCAAGGCTGAGCAGGTGGCCGGGTTGCGCGTGTCTATGTGTGTATAAGTCCGAGCCCGTAAGGGCGAGGATATCGTCCCCGCAGGGGATATCGTCTGCCGCAGGAAGATATCGTCCTGTCTTTGCAACAGCAAAGACAGGATATCGTTTCCTATGGAGCCTGCTTCAGAATCCGCCCAGGCATGGAAAACAACTTGCCGCTGCACATAAATCATGTTACTATGTACACAACATGAAGCCGCACCCTCTTGCTGAACAGAGTCTTGATTTTGCCGTTGAAATAGTCCGTTTCTGCGATGCAATAGACCGGCATGCCGTACTGAAAAACCAACTTTTACGAGCGGCAACAAGTATCGGTGCTAATATACACGAAGGGGTCTATGCTGCAAGTGGTTCCGATTTTATCGCCAAATATCAGATTTCTCTCAAGGAATGTTATGAAACCGAATATTGGCTGCAGATTCTGCAGCGAGCAGGCATTGCGCCCAAAGAGCAGATAGGGGCCCTGCTACACCGTTCCGGGAGTATTCGGCGCATGTTGATTGCTTCGATTAAAACGGCTAAGGAAAAGTAATTCTCTTACCAGTCCGTGGTTTTTATACTTGTCGTTGATATATAGGAAACGATATCCCGTCTTTGCTGTCGCAAAGACGGGACGATATCTGCCTGCGGCAGACGATATCCCCTGTGGGGACGATATCCTCGCCCTGGCGGGCTCGGACTTAGATAATCTTACCCTCCTTATCATCAAAGCATCCGAATACAATCCGGATCATATCAATCACCTGCCAGATGATGAAACCACCGCAGGTCAGGAACTGAATGACACCGGTGATGACCTTGCCGGCATAGATGCGGTGTACACCGCCCATGCAGCCGAAAATCAGCAGGCTGAGGAGGAAGGTGATGAAGCGGGAACGGGGGGATTTGTTGTCGCAGTTTTGGCAGCAGCAGCTCATAATAGTGATTGTTGGGTTTTGTGGTTAAAGAAGTTCTTTGGCGCGGGCCGCGAGGGCCTCGCGGGTGTTGTCCAGTAATTCATCCTGCACTTCGGCGAGCAGGGTCTTGAGGATGTCTCCCATGGCCGGGCCGGGTTTCACGCCCATGGTCATGAGATCGCGGCCATTCAGCGCTAAATCAGTCACACTGAAGGCGGGTGGCTCGTCCAGCACGTCCTCCAGCAGCAGACGGGCAGCGCGCAGGGTGGCCACTTTCTGCTCTCTCTCGTGGGTGGACTGGGCAGACATATCGGCTTGCTTGATGGCCATCAGCTGCTGCAGGCGCTCCACGCCCAGACGTCCGATAAGGCGGCGCATGCCGGGTGCGGTGGTGGGCAGCATGGAATCGTGCTCCCGCACCAGGGTTTCCACCGCCTGCAGCGTGGCGGTATCGCTCTTGAGGCGAAGCAGAATGGCGCGGGCCTGAGCAGCGCCCAGCTCGCCGTGGTTGTAGAAATGCCCCTTGCCGTCCTCGCCCCGGGTGAAGGTGGCAGGTTTGGCAATATCGTGCAGCAGCAGCGCCAGGCGCAGCACTTCCTCCGCCGGACCGGCCTGCACCGCGTGGGCGGTGTGGGTCCACACGTCGTAGCAGTGGTGCGGGTTGTGCTGGTCGAATCCTACTGCGGGCGCCAGTTCGGGGATGATGATGGTAAAGATATCCGGGAAAGCCTGCATCATGCTCAGCGCGCCTTCGCCGATGAGGAT
>JAZRBC010000221.1:0-13512 GCA_045634905.1 Akkermansia sp. | reverse complement strand
GCCCTTTCCCTGCGTAAACGGGCCCTTTTCCGCAACAGGATGATGGGCTTCATCTTCCAGAATTACATGCTCATGCCTGAACTCACCGCTCTGGAAAATGCCTCTCTGGCCACCGCCGTGGCTGGTACCGAGGCAACCGAGCGAGTGAAGAGCCTGCTGGAGCGAGTAGGCCTGGCTGACCGCATGGACCACCTTCCCAATGAGCTTTCCGGCGGCGAGCAGCAGCGTGTGGCCATTGCACGTGCTCTGGCGCATGACCCCGCCATCATCTTTGCAGATGAACCCACCGGAAACCTGGATTCCCGGAATGGCAACCAGATTCTGGACCTGCTTTTCGGTCTGGCGGAGGAAGGTGGAAAAACGCTGGTGACAGTGACGCACGACGCCGGGATTGCTGCAAGAGGTGACCGGACGCTTATCATACGCGACGGTGTGGTTGCCAACGCATGAAAGAAAAAGCCGCAGTTGCTGAACTGCGGCTTTTCTGCAAAGCTTTGTACTTGAAAGTTACCTGGCTGTGATGGTGCGCCACTCAAGCACAGTGGAACCGTGCCCCTTGTGAATGGCCTTGCCATCGGGGGTCACGAAGATGGCGTTCGGAATGCCGCGGGGAGCATTGAAACCAGGAAGTTTCGATTCCATCGCGTGGACAGTCTGGGCGTTGCACATAATGGCCGGGAAACTGGCGCTGTACTTCTTCAGATACGCCTGGCCGGCCTGCGGTGTGGCATCGAAGCACAGCAGGATAACTTCGCCTCCGGCAGCTTTGATTTCAGGGTACTGAGCGACTACCTTGGGCATGATGGCGCGGCAGGGCGGGCACCAGGAGGCGGAGCTCAGGTACACGTAGAACCGGGCATCGGCGGCAGGGCGGGCTGCGGTCAGGTAGGTGATGCCGGAATCTGCCAGTGCCGTGGCCATAACGGGAGCCGCAGGTGCTTCCTGTGCCATGAGAGGAGCGCAGCTCAGCAGCGTCATGGCGAGTGCAATGAATGAGTTCTTCATGATGATTATGCAGGTTATGCGTAAATGACGTAGTCTTTTTTGCGGGGCTTGGGTTCGAGGATGCCGCCTTCAGCGGGATAGCCGAGGATGCAGACCGCCAGCCCGGCCATATTCTCGGGCAGCCCCCAGGATGCCTTGATTGCAGCGCCCTCCGGCAGCTCGAACATCTGGCGTCCGCGGTTAATCCAGCAGGAGCCGAGCCCAACGGCGTGGGCGGCCAGCATCAGGTTGCCCATGACCAGACAGGCATCTTCATGCCCGGTGGTAGTGGACGTATCCTGGAATACACAGATGGCGGTGGGAGCGCCGTAGAAGGGGTCGCGCGTGGTGCCCATAATCTGTGCATTCAGCGCGGAGAGTCTGGCGAGCAGGGCGGGCTCCTGTACCACCACCATCTGCGGGCTCTGCTGTCCGTGTCCGGTGGGTGCATAGGTGGCGGCCTCAAGCACGGCTGCCAGTTTGTCCGGCTCAACCTGCTGCGCTGTGTATTTGCGGCAGCTGCGGCGGGTCTTCAAATCAATGAGGGTTTCGTTCATGGTGGTGAAAGAATATTATTTATTGGCATCCAGAATTTTCTGCCAGTCTGTGGCAACGTGGAGAGCGCCACTGGTGACAGAAGCACCGCTCTGGGTCACCACCCATACCTGGGGGTCAGTGCCCAGCTTGCCGATACCGGGAAGTTCCTTCACTTCATCCGTCACCTGGGTTACAGGGAACTTGGCCTTGCAGCTGCGCATCAGCTTGGTGACTTCGGCGGGAGCCTTGGACGCGGTGATGAAGATGAGCTCCATCTTGCCTTTCTTCATGTCCTTGTACTCAGATGCCACCTTGGTGAGGTGGTCCTTGTTCACGGCCGCGATATCGGGGGCGTAGTAGTAGAAATACATCTTCGCCTTGGCGCTGGGCTTGCCATTGCTGAACTTCAGAGGCTTGAGCGCTTTGCCCACCCGGGGCTCGCCGTCATCACCCAGCACAGCATATTCGCCGATGGTCTGGCTTTTCCATGAGCGGATGATAGAGCCATGCCCTTCCTTGATGATGGTACCGTCAGCCTTCATGATGACGGCATGTGGAATGCCGCTTGCTGCGGGCATTTCGGGCAGGGATGCACCTCGCATGACAGCAGGGAACTTGGCACCGAACTTGTCGAACCAGTTTTTGGCGGCATCTTGTGTCTGGTCATAGCTCTCCAGGATAAGCTCTACCTTGCCGCTTTCCTTCATCAGCTTGTATGCTTCAACCACTTCGGGCATTTCCCGGTTGCAGGGACCGCACCAGGAGGCCGAACGCAGGAAAATGAAGTATTCGGCATTGAAGTTAGGTTCAGGATTGTTGAAGTAAGTATTCTTCTTGAGGATGGCACCCACTTTGCTTTCTACTGCAGGCTGTTCGTTGTCCTCTTCAGCCTTATCAGCGGCCTTCTTTTTCCCCTTTTTAGCTTTCTTGCTTTTTTTGCCTTTCTTGCTGACTTGTTCGGTGCTGTCGCTATCCGTTTCAGCCTGTGCCGACAGCGGGGCCCAGGTCAGCATACCTGCGAGCAGGGTAATGAGAAAAAGATTGAATTTCATATCGGTTGAAATCCTACTATAATGCTTATACTGTGTCAATGCAAAAGTCACATGAAGGAGTAGGCGTCCACATCAAGCGTAATGGTTACACCTTCACCACATTTCATAGCCGTTATCTCACGGCTGCACACATCTGCCAGAATTCGTGAGCCCGGAGCTTTCAGTGTGCACTGGTAGCGGAATTGGCCGTAAGCTTTGGCAAGTGGTGCGGGCAGGGGCTCACTTATCTGCACCTGCGGTGGCAGGGCAGCAAGGAGTCGTTTGTGCAGCGTTTCCATGGCGAGCGCTGCCACCTCTTCCTGTTCGCTGCGGGTGGTGATGACCGCCATGTGGCAGAATGGCGGGAAATTCATGTGCTGCCGCAGCTCCAGTTCTGTTTCGGCAAAGCCGTCCGTATCATGCCGGCGGGCAAACTGGATGGCTGCTGCCTGCGGGTTGTAGGTCTGAATGATGACTTCGCCGTCCAGGTCGCCGCGGCCAGCGCGACCTGCCACCTGGGTAAGCAGCTGGAAGGTGCGCTCTGCCGCGCGGGGGTCGGGGATATTCAATCCTAAATCCGCATTCAGCACCCCCACCAGAGTGACTCCGGGGAAATCCAGCCCCTTGGAAATCATCTGCGTGCCCAGCAGAATATCCGTACGGTGTGCCCGGAAATCTGCCAGGATATCGCGCAGCGCATTCTTGCGCGTGGTCACGTCTGCATCCACCCGTTGCAATCGGGCCTGCGGAAAGCAGCGGCGCAGCACGGCCTCCACTTTCTGGGTTCCGTAGCCCTCCAGCGAGATATTGGCCGTGTGGCAATCCGGGCAGCGGGGCGGAACCATCTGGCGGAACCCGCATATATGGCACACCAGGCGGTTTTCCGTGGCATGGTAGGTCATGGGCAGTGCACAGTGCTCGCAGTTGGCGGTGTAACCGCATTCCGGGCATTGCAGAGCACGGGCAAAACCACGACGGTTCAGCAGCAGAATCACCTGTTCGCCCTTGTTCAGGCGTTCATCAATGGCCATGCGTAAGCGCTCTGAAAGGATGCCGAGGTTGCGTTTATCCTTTGCCTCGGTGCGCATATCGAGCACGCGGGTCAGGGGCAGCCGCTGGCCGTCCGCCCGCTTGTCCATACGCAGCATGCGGTATTTGCCCTGCTGCACATTGTAAAGCGACTCCAGGGAGGGCGTAGCAGAACCGAGCACGATGGCCGCGCCTTCCAGACGGGCACGGAGCACGGCGAGATCCCGGCCATGGTAACGCGGACTGTTTTCCTGTTTGTAGGAAGAGTCATGTTCCTCGTCCACGATGATGAGTCCCAGATTCTGCACCGGGGCAAACACCGCTGAGCGAGGCCCGATAGCAATGCGTGCCTGACCGCGGTGAATGGCGTGCCATTCGTCAAAGCGCTCGCCATCACTCATGGCGCTGTGCAGAATGGCCACGCTGCCGGGGGTATCGGCAAAGCGCCCCTTGAACCGCGCCATGGTCTGCGGGGTGAGGGAGATTTCCGGCACCAGGATGAGCACGCCCTTTCCTTGCTCCATGGCTCGCTGAGCAGCCTGCAGGTACACCTCTGTCTTACCGCTGCCGGTCACTCCCTGCAGCAGAACAGGGCGCGTTTCCCCCGCATCAAATGCGGCGTTGATTTCTTTCAGCGCGGCGGCTTGTTCCTCATTCAGCTCCAGCGGGCGAGTGGGGGCAAATTCTTCGCTGCCGGCGGGGTCGCGGTGCACCTGTTCTTCTTCGATGCGTACGTAGCCTGCTTTTTCCAGCGAGCGGCAGGGATTCAGCGCCGCCGTGCCGCCTAAATCGGCCAGAGGTTCGCGTTTGTTTTCGCTGGCGTGCAGATAGCGCAGGATGCTGGCCTGGCGAGGGGCCCGGCGGTTGATTTTATTGAGTGTCTCGTCATCCGGCCAGTCCTGCAGCACGATGACCTTGCGCGTCTTTTCCTCGTGCCGCTCCTGGCGCACCGGCTCAGGCACGATGCAGCGTATCATCTGCTCCACAGGTACAGCGTAGTAACGCGCAGCCCACTCGGCCAGGTCCATGAGTACCGGGCTCACCACAGGTCCATTATTCACCAGCCTGCGCAGCGGGCGCAGGCGGTTTGCCCACTCCGCGGCCGGGGGAACCAGCGCGAGCACCGTGCCTGTGGTTCCTCGTCCGCGCAGAGGAACTTCCACCCGGCTGCCGCGTGTCACTCCGTCCATCCCTTCGGGAATGGCGTAGTCCAGTACCATGTCATTCATGCCGTCCACCAGCACACGGGCGGCAAGGGGCAGTTCCGGCAAATCTGCAAAAAGCTCCTGCATGGGCTCTTATACCGCATCTGCGGCCACTTCCTCCTGCGAGAGGATATGCACCACCACCTTGGTGCCGGCTTTTTCACCCGCAGCCTTTGCCAGCGAGCGGATGGCCGAGGCAGTCATCCCATTGCGGCCGATAACCCGCGCCACATCAGCCTGTTCCAGAACCAGCCGGAAGCGAACCATATCGCCTTCCGGTGTAGAGGCCACACGCAGCTGAGCTTTCTCCGGGTGCCGGATAAGCGGTGAAACAGCGGCGAGCAGGTATTTCCCGATTGATTCTGTGAGCTGGTGCATACTGCCAATGTACCCCAGGCTCTCCCGGGTGTCAAGAACGCATCGCGTGTACAGAAAAACCGGTGCAGGCATGAAACCTGCACCGGTTGGAATCAAAGGCTGGTTCTGCAGAATCAGAAGCTGTCCGCAGGTGCCACAGTACCCTCCGCGGGAGCCTCGGGGGCGGGGGCAGGAAGCTGCTCTGCCGGAAGCTCGGCGGTGGCGGGAGCATCATCGGGCTGGATTTCGAGCCCCTGAGCCTGCAGCTGCTGCAGAATCTCGGGCGGAAGCTGCTGGAGGGACTGGGTGTTCATCTGGGGCTCAGGAGCCTTGGAAACACCGTGGAGCGTGATGGTGAACACGAGGGTGGAGTTGTTGCCGATGGCGGCAGGCCCCTGGGGACCATAAGCCAGTTCAGAGGGGATGCAGACTTCCCAGGTGGAGCCCACAGGCATGAGCTGCAGGGCTTCGGAGAAACCGGGAACCACGCGGTCAATGGGCATTTCGATGGGCTGCTCGCTCTTGTCGAACACGGTGCCGTCGATGAGCTTGCCTTCATAGGTCACGCTGCAGAGTGCACCGGGGCCGTCGGTCTCAGGATTGTACTTGGCACCTTCGCCGGCGGTGATGACGCGGTAGAGCAGACCGGATGCAGTCTTGGTCACGCTGTCATCCTTGGCATATTCCTCCTGGTAAGCCTTGCCAGCGGCCATGTTGGCCTCCGCCTTGGCCATTTCACGCTGCTGCATGGCCATGACAAAGGCATTCATACCGGCCTCAATGACGGCCTGGTCCATGCTGGGCTGCTTGCCGGCGAGACTATCTTCCAGAGCCTCGAAGAAAGCGTCCTTGTCGAAGTCATCGATGGAAAGGGTGGAGGCACCGGCAGAAACTTCCTGACCAAAGCGGTAACCAATGAAATAGGAGAAAGCCTTGCGGGCCTCGTCCTCATCGATATTGGTGGGGGTGACGGGGGCTTCGGGAGCCATGGCCGGAGCTGCAACGGGAGCGGGGGCAGCTGTAACCTCGGAAGCCAGCTCCTGGTTGCTCTGAGAGAAGCAGTAGGTGGTCGAGGCGCCTACAATGGCGAGGCCTGCCAGAATCATGATGTACGTCTTTTTCATAATGGATGATGTACTGTTGTCGACTATGTGTCTACTATGAATACGGAGAAAAGTCAAGAATCTTGCGCGTTCACTCCGGATAGTTGGATGTCATGACTTCGTTTCCTGTTCAAAACAGAAAGAGTGTGGTTATTTGTGCTCGAAGAGCGGGATGAAGGAGATGCCCCAGGAGTGGTGTTCACCGGCGTACGGCTGCTCAACGACGATGGAGTTCTCTCCCTTCTTGAGCTGAAGCTTCACGGGATCGAGAGCCCACCAGATTTCCTCGATATCGAGAGGGGCCTCGAAGTTCCAGGCATTGCCTGGGTGGTTGAACTTGCCTGCATTGCGGAACACACGCGGGTTGCGCACCTCAATTCCGTTGATCCAGATGCGGGTACCGGTCTGAGACCACTCTCCAGCCTGGGGCACGCCGGTCCAGCGGCGGTTGGAACGGGCAGGGGCATCAAAACCAATCATGAAGGGATAGGCTCCGGCCTTTTTCACCTTGATGGTAGTGGTGGCCCACACGGTGCTGCCAGCAGTACGGGTATCGGAGAACATGCCGAGGTAACCGGTATCAGGGCGGGTGCGGAAGTAGAGGTTGGCACAGTGGGCCGTGCGCGTCTTCAGACCGTCCAGTCTGCCGCTCAACACGGCCTTGCGGATGCTTTCCACCTGGTTCTGAGGAAGCGGTTCCACAACGGTCCAGGTCATATTACTTTCAGGCCATACAGGGAAATCCTCTCCCTTGAACATGCTCTTACGGAGGCGGGCCATGCGTTGCTCGAACAGGCTGTAGGCCTTGCCTGCTTCAGTATCGGGAGCAGGCATCTCCAGCGGCAGAGCATCGCCATCGGCATTGCCGCCGCCCCAGGAACGCTCGGCCATAGCCATCATGCCCGGCCACATGCTGCAGAAGGCTGGAATCCATTCCTTCCGGTCCACCTTGCCATCAGGCCAGATGCAGAAGATAGTGCCGAGCTTCTGCTCATCTCCTTCACCCACACCGCAGGGGCGCATGAAGAAGTATCGGCGCACAGCCATGGCGGGGTCGAGCAGGTTGGCGTAGCCCATGGTGGAGTCGAAAGCGCGGCGGGTGATACGCTCGGGGCGAATGGATTTTGCCACCATGTCGGCACCTTCCCCCCAGCGCTGTTCGATGGATTTCTCGCCCACGGGCAGGTCGCGGCTGCTGGCCCACTGCATGGGCTGCCTTCCGTGTTCCTCAAGCTTCCTCGTAACCATGCTCACGAATTCGGCGGCATTCGGGATGCGCACTTCATCTGCGCCGAAGTGAATGATGGGGCAGAGCTCTGCGGGAATCTCCCTGCAGAATTCATCCAGCAGAGCGGAAACAATCTTCATACCCTCGGGTGAATGCATCTTGAAGCCGAAAGCCCGGTCAAAATAAGCACTGTGGCCTGGCATATCGAGCTCGGGGATGATGGTGATACAGCGGGCCCTGGCATAGACGAACAACTCGCGAATCTGGTCGTAGCTGTAAGTGTCGTTCATGTCGCGGGTGCGATGCTTCGCTGCATTCAACTGCGGGTAGGCTTTGCACTGAATATGCCAGGCGGGGTAATCTGTCAGGTGCCAGTGGAACAGGTTCACCTTGAGACTGGCGGCCAGATCAATTTCCTTTTTAAGTCGCTCAATCGAGCGGAAATTGCGTCCGCAGTCCTGCATGTAGCCACGGTAACGGAAGGCGGGCCAGTCCTTGATATGGCAGTGCGGGAGGCTCCTGCGACCCTGCACAAGCTGGCGCAGCGTCTGCAATCCATAGAAATGCCCCGCAGGTTTGTTGGCTGCGATGGTGACACCCTTATCGTTTACCACGAGGATATAGCCTTCCCTGCTTGCTTTCCCGGGAAGTTTATCGCCAGCTCTCTTGAGATGAACGGTGAGCTTGTCTTTGTCCTTCCCCTTTACTTCGGAGAGAAGTTTCTTCCACGCGGTCTTGATAGGTGCGGCATCAAGGCCTTTGCCTTTAAGTTCCCAGCAACCGGCTGCGGGTAGCTTGATTTCCTTCTCCTTCCATTTCACCTGGCGAGGAAAAGGAATAAGGGCAGAGGGGGCCTGTTCCTCCTGCTTCAAATCGTGAGGTGAGGTCCAGCCGGCTACTGCAGTGCCTGCCATGGCCAGCGCAAGACACATGTGACGAAACAGCTTTAACATGTTCGTCATTCTACACCATTCTTACAGAAAGACAAGCAGAAAAAAGGCTTCAGCCCTGAGCCGCAGGCCGGAAATCGGCAAAGCCGGTTGCCTGGTCTACGCGGGTGGGAAACACCTGAATGTGGGCCCCTGGGTAGAAGCAGCGCGCATCGGTGCTGGTCCAGCGCTCGGCGTGTCGCTCGAAATACCAGGAGGTATCTTTCGGCAGATCGCTGCCGGACACAAAGCCTTTCACGCGGAGCATGGGAACTTCCACGGCAAGTCCCTGCGGCCAGCAGGCGAGCACCACGGCATCCCACACGCGGGGATTCGCGCTCTGGCACTGGAGCTCCAGGAAGCGCGACATCATGCTCTGCCGGGCTTCATTCTCTGCAGAGGCGGAGTTCCGCTCTGTTTCGGATATGTGGTCGGCAATTTCTGCCAGAGAACTCCGCGATGGCAGGTGGACTGAAGGAGAGCCGCTCAGGCGGGCAAAGGTGCGGTGGATAATCAGGTCTGCATAGCGGCGGATGGGACTG
Organism: Akkermansia sp.; assembly: GCA_045634905.1. GTDB lineage: Bacteria > Verrucomicrobiota > Verrucomicrobiia > Verrucomicrobiales > Akkermansiaceae > Akkermansia. The sequence continues at coordinate 4,567 of JAZRBC010000221.1, read as the reverse complement.
GTGAAGTGGCAGTAGTCTCCCTTGGCCAGGCCATAGTGGCCGAGTGCATCGGGCGAGTAGCGGGCGCGCATCATCGCCTTGAGCAGCTGGACCTTGAGGATTTCCTCATCGGGGTGTCCCTCAATCTTGTCCATCACGGCGTTGAGCTCTTCGCGAGTGCCCAGAGTACCTGCCTTGATACCGTAGGTTTTAAGCACTTGCGCCAGCTCGCTGAGTTTGGCAGGGTCGGGCGCCTCATGCACGCGGTAGATAGCCGGCAGAGCCTGGGCGTTGATGGCGTGAGCCACGCTTTCATTGGCTGCCAGCATGAATTCCTCCACCAGCTGGTGGGATTCATCACTGGTTTCCACCTCCACATCCACAGGGGCGCCATGGTCATCGGTAATCAGCCGGATTTCGGGCGTATCCAGACGCAGTGCTCCGGCTTCGAACCGCTTGCGTCGCAGGAGCTGGGCAAGCTTGCCTGCCTCAAGAATCATGCTGTCTATCTCTTCATTTCCAGTGCTGCCCTTGCCCTGCAGCACATCGAGCACCTGAGGGTAGGAGAGTCTGCGGCGGGAGCAGATAACGGCATCCCGGAATTCAGCCTTGAACACCTTGCCCTGGCGGTTAATCTGCATGAGGCAGAGGCGTGTGAGGCGGTCTTCTCCCTCGCGCAGGGAGCAGATACCATCGCACAGTCGGGGCGGCAGCATGGGCAGCACGCGGTCAGGAAGGTAGGTGGAGTTGCCTCGCTTACGGGCTTCCTCGTCCAGCGCGGAACCTGGGCGCACATAGTGGCTGACATCGGCGATATGCACGGCGAGCTCCCAGTTGTGGCCCTTGCGGGTCACACAGATAGCATCGTCGAAGTCGCGGGCAGTGGCGGGGTCAATGGTGATGACGCAGCGCTCGCGCCAGTCATCTCGCTGCTGGTATTCCACCGGGGCTATGGTATCGGGAATATGTTCCGATTCAGCGAGTACTTCCTCGGGGAATGTATCCGCTAACCCGAACTTGTGCATGATGGTGGTAATCTGCACCCCCTCGTCCTCCGGCCAGCCGAGCACCTGCATGATGCGCCCGGTTGCTTCACCGTTGCCGATGGGGTATGCCACCGGTTCCACCACCACAACCATACCGGGCAGCACTTCTGCCGGTGGCGGCGTGAGCAGGCGCACAAACTCCGGGCAGGCCCGGCCATCGCCGACCATATGCCCGAAACGCCCGGTTGAGCGGAATACGCCCACCCAGCGGTCGTGGCCGCGGGAGAGGATTTCAAGCACGCGCACCTCAAGTCTGGCTTCGGCGGCATGCGGCCGGTGGCGGTTGCGGTGGTCGCGTGCCGGAGCCTGAACTTTCACCGAGACGGATACCTTGTCCCCATCCATGGCGCCATGGCTGCGGTACGGATTGATAAGCAGCGTGCCGGAGTCATCCCCGGGACGCAGCACGTCCAACTGCGCAGCAGATGCTGCATCCGGGACGAAGAAGAGGCGGTTTCCACGCTGCGAAATGCGGCCGGTAAGTGGTGCACCCTGCAGTTTGCGGAGCATGTAGAGACTTTTTCTCAATTTGAGGAGCTGGCCTCGCTTCACTCCTTCTGCCAATGCTGCTTTCAATTCACTCCGGCGAGCGGGGGGTAATCCCAGACCTCTTGCAATATCAACCATTTCCTGTGGTTCATAGCCCGGGGTGGACATGTACTCGTATAGTGATTCAATGAGGGAAGTGCTGGCCATGTGTTGAACCGCATTCTAGCACAGTATGCGGCTGTATTCAATAGACAATCGCATTTTTGCCGTTTTTACTTGCCTGTACCCCTTATCTATGTTAATAATAGCGCGGACGTATGATTGCCCGCGCCGCACAGTGGATTGGAGCCCGCCGTAAGCAGGAGGATGCTTACGTGGTGAAGTATTACCGCGATGGTGTGCTGGCTGTCATCTGCGACGGTATGGGTGGTCATCATGATGGCGAGCTCGCTTCATCCCTTGCTTGCGAGGCTTACCTGCGCGCCTTTGAACGCTATGATGACCAGCCTCTGCCGCAGCGTATGCGGGCAGCTCTGGAGCGCGCAAATGATGAAGTCCGTGCTTCCTTTGAATCCCGCGGTGCCTATGGCGGTACCACACTGCTTGCCGTTTTTGTGGGCTCCGGTGTTCTCCGCTGGGTGAGCGTGGGTGACACCGCGCTGTACCTGTGGCGCAGGGGGAGACTTCTGCGTCTGAATCAGGACCATTCATTCCGCGATGTGTTCCGTTCCTACATCGGTGCCGGCATGACAGCTCAGGAGGCATTGCGCCGCGGGCATGTGCTGCGCAGCGCGGTGACAGGCGAACCTCTGGACCTGGTGGATGCTCCGGGTATGCCCTATCCTTTGTTGCCGGAGGATCGTATTGTTCTGGCAAGTGATGGCGCAGAGAATATTCTGGAACCGGAAATGCTCACGAACGTGGGACGGAACATCCTGAATAACCGTGAGGAAAATCTTCCCGCTGCTCTGATTGCTGCCTGCCAGGCTCTCCATGACCCGCATGCGGATAATACTACCGTGGTGTCGATTGATTTGTAACAAATAGTGAATGCGCAGCGGAGAGCGTCTGTCTCTCTCCGTATGGAAAACTCTATTTGCTTATGCGATGGATATGAGAATGGCCGCTACGTGCTGCCTGCGCTGCCATATGAAGCGACGGCACTTGAGCCGTTGATGGATGCAGAAACGGTGTTACTGCACCACTCCCGCCACCACGCCGCCTATGTGGCAGGAGCCAATGCCGCGGCTGAAATGATGCGACAGGTAGCAAATGGCGAACTGCCGGAAAGCATGGCCTCGACGGCTGCTCACAACCTGGCATTCAACCTGGCAGGGCATATGCTGCATACTCTTTATTGGGGCAATCTTTCACCAGTACCATGTGAAGGTCCCCGTGGAGAACTGGCGGATGCCATCAACACATCCTTCGGCTCATACGCAGGATTCGTGCGGTTGTTCCGCAGTGTGGCACTGGGCGTGCAGGGGAGCGGCTGGGCAGTGCTGGCCAGAGATGCCGTAAGCCACCGATTGGTGGTTCTTGCCGCGCATCGTCACCAGGATGCATTATTACCGCGCATGCGCCCGCTTCTCGTGTGTGATGTCTGGGAACATGCATACTACCTGCGTTATCATAATAACCGCGCAGCATATGTGGACGCATTCATGAATCAGATCTGCTGGTGCACAGTGGATAAACGCTTCAACTCTCACAAGAATCATGGCTGCTGTCACTCGTAACCCTGAAAGCTGCTGTTGCAGCAGCGTGCTCTCCCGTCCGTGGGTAGCCGGTATTCTGGCGGTGCTGGAGCTGGTGCTGGGTTTTATTCTGCTCAGTTTCCCATTTCTGCTCGGAGCTTCTGCTGTGTGGGTAGGTGGTTTTGTGCTTGCTGTAGCTGGCATCATACGGCTGGTGCAGGCTGTCGCCCGCCGCGAAGACCGATGGTGGAATCTGCTGGCCGCTTTTCTTTATCTGCTGGTCGGTATCTTCACTGTACTGATGCCTCTGCTCTCGCTGGAGTGGTGGACTCTGCTTATCGGCTGTGCCATTCTTTCCGCTGGCATCATGCGCACCGGGGTAGCCATTACCATGTGGGGAGTGCCCGGTCGCTTCTGGCGGTGCTTCAATGCCATCATCTCTCTGATACTGGGAGTGATGATTTTATGGAGCTGGCCGGAGTCTTCCGCATGGCTCATCGGCACGTTGATTGCGGTAGAAATGATTTTCTCCGGATGGACGCTGATGTTTCTGGCTCTGGCGCCCCGGAATGAATCTGGTGATAATTAATAAGCTTCCTCAATGGCCTGCTGCATGCAGGCCATTTTGTTTTCCGTTTCCTGCCATTCCTGCGCTTCGTCGGAGTCGGGCATGATACCGCCTCCGGCGTAAAGCCGGCAGAAGCCGGGGAAAATCTGCATGCCGCGCAGCGATACGTAAATCTGCACACTTCCATGCCCCCAGGGACCGAGATATCCGGCGTAGCAGGAGCGGTCAACATCCGGGTACTGCTGCAGCACCTGGCGGGCCTCCGCCACGGGGGAACCACAGACCGCCGGGGTGGGATGCAGCTGATCCAGCAGCGCAAGAAGCCTGCCTGGTCCCATATGGAAGCTGAAACGCGTGCAGAGGTGTTCAATGCGCCCGGCGCGGAGATTTTCCAGAGGAGATTCCTCAATCTCGTCAGCCAACGGGGTGAGCACCTCTCTAACAAAATCTGTTACCAAGGCCTGTTCCCGGCGGTTTTTGGCATCCCAGGGAAGAAGATTCGGGATGCGGGTGCCGGCCAGTGCCATGGTATGCCAGTATTCACCGCTGCCGGTGACGAGTTGCTCCGGTGTGCAGAACAGCCAGGTACCATACTGCGGGGTGTGCACCAGCGCCTTGAAGGCGGCCGGATTCTGTCGGCAGGCTGCTTCAAAGGCACGAGCAGGGGAGAATGACTCCTCAACCGGAACATCTGCGGTACGCGCCAGCACAATCTTACGCAGGTGCCCGCTTTTGATGAGCCCGGTGTAGAGCTCGAACAAGGCGGCATATTTCCCCCGGGTGGTGGC
>JAZRBC010000220.1:0-2319 GCA_045634905.1 Akkermansia sp. | reverse complement strand
CTGATGCGGAGTAATCAGCGGTTGTGGCCAGTGCTGTGCACGACAGACAGATGCATGCAAGTGTGTGTTTCATAAAACTGAGATGCTCGTTGATGGCGGGCTTTTGTTGCCTCTGCTTTGCTAAGTCTATCATGAATGGCGGTTCAAGACAATCAAAAACGGACAGAGCTGAAAAAATGGGGACAGATTTTGATTTTTCCCGTTGACCATGGCCGCAGATATGGTAGAATGTCCCATATGAGTACTCAATCCCAGAAAGATTTGACGCCGGTGGTGCCTCGCAAGTACCGCGCCATATTCTTCATGCTGGTCAGCTGCTTTGCTTTGTGGGGTTTGCTGAATAATATGACGGATAACCTGGTGCCCGCCTTCAAGAATATTTTCACCATTCCGCAGGAGAAAGCTGCCCTGGTGCAGGTGGCGTTCTACGGCGCTTATGCTGTGCTGGCTATCTTTGCCTCTATTCTTATTGAGGAGTTTTCCTACAAGAAAGGCGTGTTGATTGGCCTGGGTGTGTACATTCTCGGTGCACTCTGCTACATTCCCGCCTGTATTCACCAGAGCTTTGAGATTTACTTTATTGCTATTTTCGTGGTGGCCTGTGGTTGCTCAGTGCTTGAGACCACCTGTAACCCTTATGTCATTTCCCTTGGGCCGGAGAAGACGGCTGTGCGTCGTCTGAATTTTGCCCAGGCTTTCAACCCCGTGGGTTCCATTGCAGGTATTTTCCTGGCTCAGCAGCTGATTCTGAGCAACCTGAACCCCGCCACGGCTGATGAGCGTGCTGCTATGCCTGCCGAGCAGCTCAAGGAAATTGTGCACAGCGAGCTGTTCTGGGTGTGTGCCCCGTATGTGGGGCTGTGCGCCATTGCCTTCTTTATCTGGCTGTTCTTCCTGCGCGCCAAGGATACGCAGGAGACTTCCTCTGAGACTTCTAAGGGGAGTGGCCTGCGTGTCTTTGTGGCTGCCCTTTTCGCCATTGTACCTCTTACCGTGCTCTATTTCCTTTTCCCCGACATGGATAAGGTGACCTGGGTGCTCTGCGGTACCCTGGGCCCGATTGCCTACCTGTTCCTGGTGGGGGATTATCGCTCCATGCTGTTCTCCCTGCTGAGCCAGCCCCGCTACTGGTGCGGTGTGATTGCCCAGTTCTTCTACGTGGGTGTGCAGATTGCTGCCTGGACCTACCTGAATGTGTACTGCTGCAAGGAACTGGGTGTGACCCCCGCCACTGCTGCTACCTACTACCTGATTTCCATCATCCTCTTCATCGTCTGCCGCTGGGTGGCTACCTACTACATGAAGAAGTTCAACCCCGCCAGCATGATGAGCCTGTTTGCCATCGGCGCCATTGCTACCTGCGCCGGCACCATCTACCTGCCCAGCACAGTGCTCTTCACCATTGGTGGTCTTGATTTCTCGGCCAATGTGCTCTGCCTTATCGCCATGTCCGGCTGCATGAGCCTTATGTTCCCGACCATCTACGGCATTGCCCTCGGTGGTCTGAACCAGCGCGATGTGAAGCTGGGTGCCGCCGGCCTTATCATGGCCATTCTGGGTGGTGCTCTCATCACTCCCTGGATGGCCGGCATCATCGGCGATGCCGACTCCTGCTGGCTGTGCCTGACGGCCGGTATGGATAACACCTGGGACACGAACCTGGGCACCTCTCACGCTGCGGTGCGTGCCTCGTTCATCGTGCCTGCCATCTGCTTTGCGGTGGTGCTGGTGTACAGCCTCATCTTCCGCAAACCCACCACTTCCTCTGATAAATAACCATTTAACCCCAAACTGAACGTATATGAAGTACGATACATTACCGACCATTGGTATCCGCCCCACGATTGACGGCCGCCGTCTCGGCGTTCGTGAATCCCTAGAGGATCAGACCATGAACATGGCCAAGGCTGCCGCTGCCCTCATCGAGGCTAACGTGACCCATGCCAACGGCCAGCCCGTGAAGTGCATCATCGCCGACACCACCATCGGTGGCCCGGCTGAGGCTGCTGCCTGCAACCAGAAGTTCGCTGAGAACAACGTGGGCTGCTCCCTCATCGTGACTCCCTGCTGGTGCTACATCACCGAAACCTTCGAGACCGATGCCACCACCCCTAAGGCTATCTGGGGCTTCAACGGCACCGAGCGCCCCGGCGCTGTGTACCTGGCCGCTGCTCTGGCCGGTTATGCCCAGAAGGGTGTGCCCGCATTCTCCATCTACGGTCACGACGTGCAGGATGCTGATGATACCTCCATCCCCGAGGACGTGGCTGAGAAGATTCTGCGCTTCGCCCGCGCCGGTCTTACCGTGGCTACCCTGCG
>JAZRBC010000219.1:0-2073 GCA_045634905.1 Akkermansia sp. | reverse complement strand
ACCCTACCTGATATTTGCACTCACCGATGAGACCTACTCCCTGCTGTGCCGGGATAATCCGGAAATTCCGGCGGAGGAGAAAAAGACCTACTACTTCTGCATCTGCTTCTTCGACCACTGCTACTGGATTACCGGCTGCACACTGGGTGCGGTGACAGGTTCCCTGTTGACATTTGACAGTCAGGGCATCGATTTCGTGCTCACGGCGCTCTTCATCACCATCTTCATCGAACAGTGGCAGAGCATGAAGAAGCATTTCCCGGCCCTTATGGGTGCGGCGGTGACGGCGCTATGCCTGATACTGTTCGGCAAGGAGCATTTCATGATTCCTGCCATGTGTGTGCTGCTGCTGATACTCTGCCTGCATAAAGAAGAGGAGGTAAGTCATGGTTAACGCACACACCTTCTACGCCATTGCCGTCATGGCGATTATCACAGCCCTGCTGCGTTTCCTGCCCTTCCTCATCTTCAAGGGCAAGGCCTCCACCCCTCCTCTGGTCGAGAAACTGGGGCGGCTGCTGCCCAGCGCCGTCATTGCCATGCTGGTGGTCTATTGCATGAAGGATGTGCACTTCAGCGCTATCTCCGGCTATCTGCCCGCCATCATCGCCACCCTGCTGACGGGTGCCCTCCATGTGTGGAAGCGCAACACGCTGCTGAGCGTCATCAGCGGCACTGTGTGCTATATGCTTCTGGTTCAGTTTGTATTCTAAGCGAATACTATTGACAAACAGGCAGAGCACCAGTACAATACCGCCCACGCCCGATGATTCAGATACCCGAACACGCGCTCACTGTGGTGGAGCGATTGGAACGCTACGGCTATGAGGCCTATGTAGTGGGCGGCTGTGTGCGCGATTCGCTGCTGGGGCGCAGCCCGAAGGACTGGGACGTGTGCACCAATGCCCTGCCGGAGGAAGTGCTGCGCGTCTTCAAGCGATTTCATGTCATCAAGACCGGGCTGCAGCACGGCACAGTGACGGTGATGGTAAGCCACCAGCCGGTGGAGGTGACAACCTTCCGCATTGATGGCGACTACAGCGACAACCGCCACCCGGACAGTGTGAACTTCGTAAGCCGTGTAGAGGATGACCTGGCGCGGCGTGATTTCACCATCAACGCCATGGCATACAATCCCACCCGTGGGCTGGTGGATGCCTTCGGCGGGCAGGAAGACCTGCAGGCACGCACCATACGCTGCGTCGGTGAACCGGATGCCCGTTTCAACGAAGACGGCCTCCGCATTCTGCGCGCGCTGCGTTTTGCCGCACGTTACGATTTCAGCATCGAGACCGAGACCGCCTTCTCCATGCACCGCAACCGCCACCTGCTGGAAAACGTGAGCGTGGAGCGCATTTTCACCGAACTGAAAGGCATCCTCATCGGCGAAGGGGCGCTGAGCATGATGCAGGCTTTCCCGGATATCTTTACCATCATCATCCCCGAGCTGGCGCCCGCAGTGGGATTCGACCAGTGCAACCCGCACCACTGCTACGATGTGTGGACTCACACGGCCCACGCGGTACAGGCCGGTCCGGCGGAGGAAGTGCTGCGCCTGGCGCTGCTGCTGCACGATATTGCCAAGCCTGCCACCTTCACCCGGGGCGAGGACGGCAAGGGACATTTCTACAACCACGGCGAACTGGGCGCGGCCCAGGCCCGCGCCATTCTGCTGCGCCTCAAGAGCGATACCGCCACACTGCAGGCGGTGGAGACCCTGGTGCGGGAGCACGACTCCATGCTGCCCACCACCGCACCCGGCATGCGCCGCCTTATCGGACATCTGGGCGTGGAGCGACTGCAGCAGCTGATGGCCATCAAACAAGCCGATATGTCCGCCCAGTCTACCCACGAGAGAGAGCAGAAAGTGGCCACCCTGCGTGCGGCCCGTCTGCTGCTGGAGGACGTGCTGGACGAACCGCCCGCCTTCAGTGTGGCTGATTTAGCACTGAACGGCCGCGATCTCATGACCATGGGCGTGAAACCCGGCCCGGCCATGGGAGACATCCTCAAGACCCTGCTCGCCGAAGTGCAGGATGAATTACTGGACAACACCCGCGAGGCCCTCGCGGC
>JAZRBC010000218.1:0-18039 GCA_045634905.1 Akkermansia sp. | reverse complement strand
CACTCAAGGCTACTGGTACCGTCGGCGGCAAGCGTTCTGTTCTCAAGCGTTTCGAGCGCGTGAAGCTCATGAAGGAACGCGGTCAGTGGAAGGAAGGTCAGAGCCCCATCGGCCTGCCCAAGACCAAGTTCGAAGCCTGATACGCCCCTCACGAGAGGGTACTCACATTTTCTGGAGCCCCCCGGTTGTGGCGACCGCGGGGCTTCTTTTGTCACCTTAATTTTACATAGAGAAATCTATTATGTCTGAAGATAATGGCTACCCCGCAGCCCCGGAGGGCAGCGTGCGCCTGAATAAGTTTCTGGCCTCGTGCGGCTATGAAAGCCGCCGCGCCGCCGACAGGCTCATTGCCGAAGGGCGCGTGGAGGTGAACGGCAAAGCGGTGGACACACCGGGTCTGCGCGTGATGCCGACCGATTTTGTAAGAGTGGACGGCCGCCGCGCAGTGCCGCAGGAGGAAGTGGTTATCCTGCTGAACAAGCCGCGTGGCTATGTGTGCAGCCGCGATGCTCAGGGTGCGATAGGCACGGTGTATGACCTGCTGCCCGCCAAGTACCGCTATGCCAACTACGTGGGCCGGCTCGATGCAGACAGCGAAGGGCTCATCATCTTTACGAACAATGGCAGCATAGGCCAGAGCCTTGCCCACCCCAGTGGTGGCGTGGAAAAGGAGTACTGGGTAACGCTCGACCAGGCTTTCGACAGCAGTGTGCTCATTCAGCTGCTCAAGGGGGTTCGCATCCCCGAGGGGCAGGCAAAGGCCAAGTATGTTTCCCGCCTGTCTGCCCGCCGCGCCTGCGTGGTGCTGGAACAGGGGCTGAAGCGCCAGGTGCGCCAAATGTTTGCCTGCCTGGGGCTGCGCGTGAAGAAGCTGGTCCGGGTACGTATCGGTTCCCTGTGGGGCGGCGACCTGGAGCCCGGGCACTGCGAGCTCATGACCGCCGAGCAGATTGCCCAGGCCGGCACAAACCCGCGCCGCCGCAAGGGGCTGGTTGGAGCCAGGCAGGTATTCAAACCGCGTCCCACCCCCGCCGCCGGCAAGCCGGTTGAGGATGATGAGGACGAGGGCTATGTATTCAACCCCGCCGATTTCGAAACCGAGGAGGAGGCTCTGGGGATTGCCACCAAGTTCACGGATGGGGAGGCCTATGAGCCCGAGCGCGAAGACTCCCGCCGTCCGTTCGGCCGCGCACCGCGCAACCGCCGCGAGGACACCCGCGCCTCCGGCGACCGCAAGCCTTTTGGTGAACGCCGCAGCTTCGGTGACCGCAAGTCCTTCGGCGACCGCAAGCCTTTCGGTGAGCGCCGCAGCTTCGTTGACCGCAAACCTTCCTTCGGTGGGCGCAAACCCTTTAACCGCAATGGTGGCAATCACCGTTCCGGTGGGTTCCGCCGCGGTGAGTAAACGGCACCGACTCCCCCCCCCAGCTGTACATCATTTCACCGGTGCTGATTGAACACGAGTCAGCACCGGTTTTTCTTTCAACAGGCGCGCCACAGATATCATCTTCCCCTTTTTCAGACACATGAAATACCCTTGGATTCTCACAGCACTGCTCGCCCTGCCCCTGCTGGCAGAAGACACCACCGCCTCTGCGCTCACCTGCCCGGATGAACGACTGGAGCAGAATGTGGCAACACTGAAAGCAGAAGCAGAAAAGGGAGACGCGTACTCCCAACGCCAGCTTTACCTGCGCTATGCGCTCAAAGGGCACAGCATCCAGGCTGCAGCGTGGGCAGATAAACTCATTGCCAACCTTACCGAGGCAGCCCGGGGCGGAGACCAGAAAGCCATGTGGATGCTGGCGCGCCTGTTCCTGAAGGGGGATGAGGTTGTTCCCGCCGATACCGCGCGCAGCGTGGAGTGGTTCAACCGTCTTTCTGCCGCAGGAGAGCCGTCTGCCGCCTTCATTCTGGGCGATTTGTATACGAAGCAGAATAGCCCGGAGGCCGCAAAATCTGCCTATGAAAAGGCCTATGGCATTTACCGGGATATGGCCGCCACAGGCGATAAGGAAGCACTCTACTGGCAAGGCTACATGGAATTGAATGGTCTGGGAGTGGCTCCTGCAGCGGCACCCGGTATTGCAAAACTGGAGCAGGCAGCCGGGGCTGGCGAGCTGCGCGCCGCCTACCAGCTTTTCAAAATCTACACCCAGGGAACCGGCACCGCGGCAGATGAAACCAAAGCCCTGCTCTACGCCACCCAGCTGGCAGACCAGGGCAAGGACCACCAGATGTCTTATGTGGTGGCAGATGCCTACCTGAAAGGCAAGGGGGTACCCAGAGATGAAGCCAAAGGCATGCAGTATCTGGACAAAGCAGTAGCCGCGCAAGTGCCGGCAGCCCTTTACCACCGCGCCTGGCTGCTCCAGGAACAGGGCAAGCAGCAGGAGGCGCTGAATGCCTACCTGGCCGCCGCCCAGCAGGGGCACGCCGATGCCGCGGTCAAAGCAGGCTCTATGCTCATTTTCGGCGAAGGTGTACCGGCCGACCAGCCGGAAGGGCTCAAGATTCTGCAATACGCCGATTCCGGACTCCAGAGCCCCTTTGCCCCCTATGAACTGGGGCGCTACTACGACAGCGTAGGCGAACACGCCCTGGCCGACGAGTACTATGTAACGGCCAGTAACCGCGGCTACCCTGCAGCCATGGCACGCCGCGGGCTCCTCCACCTCGACCCCTCCTCCCCCGTGGTCTGGAACCCCACCGCCACCTACCACTGGTGGAAACTCGGGGCCGATGCCGGAGATAAGACCTGCACCCTCTATCTCCGCCTCTACCTCTACCTCTTCACCCCCCTGCTCCTCATCCTCATCTTCGGGCTTCCGCTCTACTTTGTCCACAATATGGCCAGGCGCCGCAAGGACCAGGAATAACGGACCCCTGGTGCGGGAAACCTCTTCGAGCTCCTGTTCACAGCACTCTTTTTCTCATTCATAAGCCCCGGTTTCCGGGGCTCGTTTACTTGATTTCCGAAAAAATTTCAAAATTAAAGCTTGACCATACTCTAGAATTTAAGTATATTCCGGGTAGACCATACTCTAGCTTTTATTGATAAAAGCGGGAGGCTGGGCACAAAACCAACCAATAGAAACACACACGACAATGAAAAAACTTCTACTGACAGCTGCCATGGGGCTGTGCGCGCTGGCTGCACAGGCTGCCGCCAATGTGACCGGCTACTGGACCACCATCGATGACGAAACCGGCGATGCCAAGAGCGTGGTGCAGGTTTACGAATACCAGGGCAAGGTATACGGGCGCGTGGTAGAGCTGCTGCAGAATCCCGGTGCCAAGGCAAAAATCAAGGGCAGTCCTGCAGTAAAGGGGCTGACCATCATCTGGGATCTGGAGAAAGACGGCGACAGCTACAGCGGCGGCGAAATTCTCGACCCCACCAAGGGCAAGGTATACGGCTGCGAAATGTGGCGCGAGGGCGAAAAGCTCATCGTCCGCGGCAAGATTGCTTTCCTGGGCCGCAACCAGACCTGGCTGCCCAACAAGACTTTCAAGGGAACGGGTGACAAGCCCACCCCCAAGAAACCCGCTCTGTGAAGAGCAACTAAAGAGAGACGAAAAGGGCGCATCCGGGAAACCGGGTGCGTCTTTCTTCGCTGCAGATGCGTTCTACCCGGGCCGGACTCAGAGCGCGAGCTCGAACATATGGAAGAGCTGCCAGCCTACTTCCTCATAATAAAGCTCAATCTCTGCACATCTGGTGAACCCGAGCCCGAGGTATACTTTTTCCGCAGGGCGGTTGAGGTCAATGAGGTCGAGCCGGATAGCCTTATCCCCAGCGGCGCGGCAATGGGATATGACATGGCGCATCATGGCAGAACCAAGGCCTTTTCCCTGGTGGGAAGTAGCCACGCCGAAGGCATGCACAATTGCCACCTGCTCCGGCCCGGCCTGCACGCGCCAGGGCACTTGCCTGTAGCCGTCGTTTGCAGCGTGGTTCAGAATCAGCGCCCCGGCTACGCTGCCGGCAGCATCTGCCACCCAGAGCTCGCCCCCAGCCAGCGCAGAGCGCAGATAGGCATCCGAAGGGTGGCCTTCCTTATCCCACATCGGGTGGTGAGGCAGATGCTCCATATCATCGATAAGGCGGTCGTAAAAAGCACGGATGGCCGGGAAATCGGCAGCAGAGGCCAGGCGCATCACATAACCGGCAGGCAGGCAGTTCATCATATGAGCAGAAAATGAGACGTCAGAATGAAGTGAGGACAAGAAGATAATGCGAAGCTGCCGCAAGCACGGCGGATACCGCCAGCATCAGCACCGGGCGGGCCATGTAGCAGAAAGCATTACGCGCCATGGGGGCATCCGGGCGTTCCATTTCATACACCAGCGGCCGTCGGGCATTCAGGGCCGCTTCCTTGGTATCATATTCCACCTCGCCCAGGATATCAACCTCCTGCCCCCGGGCACAGATATAGCTGAACACCGGCACATAGCCACCACCGCGAGGCAACACACTGGCGGCATGCAAGCCGGTGAACATGGCATACGCCCGCTGCAGCAGGAGCCTCAGCCCCCGGTAAAAATACGAAACAGCCGCCCCCAGACACACCAGCGCAACCAGGGGCAGCACTGCGTTAAAAAACATCTTGTACATGGGAGTAGCCAGCAGCATCGCGCGTATTATAAGGCAAATTTCCGGGCGGGTCAAGCAGACTTGCGAGAAATAGCCCACACACCAGCGGCAATACAGAGCACCGCCACTACCTTCTGCCAGGTAAGCGCATCCACCCCCAGAAGTATGCCGACCGTGGCAGCAATGACGGGTTGAATGTAATTATAGGCCGTGACCGTGGGAGGCTCCAGATGCCGCTGACCCACAATCATGAGCAGATAACTCACAAAAGAGCCGAATACCACCACATAGGCCGTGCCGGCTATTTCTGCCCCGCCAAGCTGTGCCCACGGCAGGGTGCATACCTCATGCAGCCAGAGCGGGGCCGTGAGCACGGCGGAAATAAGGAAAAGCCAGCGCATCAGCACCACCGGGTGGTATTTCTGAATCACACCGCTGAAAAAGACAAAATAGAATGATACAGCCAGCTGCGAAAACAGGCAGATGGCATCTCCCACCGGGCTGCCGCTGCGCCCGCCCTGCATCTGCGACCCGAGTATAAGCACCAGCGCCCCTGTGGCGGCGATAAGCAGACCACCCACGCGCCGCGCGGTAACTGCAGCATGCAGAAATACAGCCGAAAGCACAAAGGTGAACACCGGCGTGCTGGTAGTGATGACACAGGCATTCGTAGGGGAGGTATACTGCACCCCCAGCACATAGCAGAACTGGTTGATACCCATACCACAGAGCGACATGATGATGAGGTGCTTCCAATCACCACGCTCAATCTTCTGCCCGGGCACAAAGAACGACGCCAGCCAGAACAGCAGAGAAGCGCCGCAAAGGCGGAAGCAGGCCATGCTCACCCCGGTGATAAGCCCGCTCTCCATAGCCCACTTGCACAGCGGGCTCATGAGACCGAAGCACAGAAACGCCCCCAGAGTAATGAGATGCGCCCGGACCTGAGAAATACCGGCCATACCAATGCCTGCCCCGCGATTACTGGCGGGTCATCGAGAAAGTGCCTTTCTGCACGCCGCGCCCGAGCAGCGCAGCAGAGGCGGTAGGCTCTACCCGGTAGGTGCCGGAATACACATCGCCCTTGATTCGACCGGTCCAGGTGATATTCACGAAAGTCTCGCCATCGCCTTCAGTGTGAATGGTCACGTCCTCATCATTCACATATCCGGTCAGTTTTCCGCTGCCGTAAAGCTCATCCTGAAGCATCAGGATGCCTTCCAGCTTATCGCCTTTCTGCTTGATAGTCATCTTCATGCCGGATTTGCTCTGCACCGTGTCATTCCGGCACTCACCCTGCCACACACCTTCTGCAGAATCTGAACAGGATACCAGCACACAGGCAGCCGGTACCACCAAGCCTAACTTATAAAGAGAGTTCATAGTAAGTACGCCACCATTCTACACTCTTTGCAGCCGATAGCAAGCAAAAGTTATTCACAAGTTATTCACCAGGGTCTGTTTCGAATTTGCCTGTCCTCGCAATAAATGATGCGTTGGTATAATTATTACGGGACTGAAGTCCCGTGCTCCGAAAACAACATTCGCCGTTTCCTAACAGAACGCAAAAGCCGGAAGGCTCTTGCGAACCTTCCGGACTTTTGAAAGTATGGTTCTGAAAGAAACCTTAGGCGATGCTGTCGCCCAGCTTCTTCATAGCCTCAGCGGCACGGTTGGAGTAGCCCCATTCGTTGTCGTACCAGCCGCAGACCTTCACCATGTTGCCGCCCACCACATAGGTGAAGCCGGCGTCGAAGATGCAGGAGTGGGGGTTGGACACGATGTCCTGGAGAACGAGGTCCTCTTCGGAGTACTCGAGGATGCCCTTAAGCGGACCCTCAGCGGCCTCCTTCATGGCGGCGTTCACTTCCTCCACGGTCACGTCGCTCTTCAGCACGGCCACGAAGTCGGTCAGAGAACCGGTGGGGGTGGGCACGCGGAAGGAAGCGCCGTTGAGCAGACCCTTGAGCTGGGGAATCACCTCACCGATAGCCTTGGCAGCGCCGGTGGTGGTGGGGATGATGTTGATGGCAGCGGCGCGCATACGACGGGGGTCGCTGTGCGGCAGGTCAAGGATGCGCTGGTCGTTGGTGTAGGAGTGGATGGTGCTCATCATGCCCTTCTCGATGCCCCACTTGTCGTTGAGCACCTTCACCATGGGGGAAAGGCAGTTCGTGGTGCAGGAAGCGTTGGACACGATGTTGTGCTTCTCGGCGTCGTACTCGTTGTCGTTGATGCCGATGCAGAAAGTCAGGTCGGGGTTCTTGGCGGGAGCGGAGATAAGAACCTTCTTGGCGCCAGCCTTGATGTGGCCCTCAGCCTTCTCGCGAGCGGTGAAGAGACCGGTGGACTCAAGCACCACGTCAACACCCAGCTCAGCCCAGGGAAGCTGATCCGGACCCAGCATACCGCCAACAATCTTGATGGGGTGGCCGTTCACAATCAGGTTGTCACCATCAACCTCGATGGTGCCATTGAACTTGCCCTGCGTGGAGTCATACTTAAGCAGGTGAGCAGTGGTAGCGATGGGGGTAAGGTCGTGAATAGCAACAACCTTCTCGAGCTCGGCCTGGGACATGGCGCGAAGCACATTGCGACCAATGCGACCGAAACCGTTAATAGCGTATTTAGCCATAGTAGTGTGTTATATGGTTTTTTAAGTTGAGACCCGCCGGCCACCAGGCCTGGCAAGGCAAGCGTAAGTATAACGATTCACTGCTCCGGAGTCAACACAAATTTCCTTTACTTATGCAAAAAAACGGCTGTCACAAGTCACCCGCAGCACCGCCGCCGCACCATTTTCTCACCTTTTGTGACATGGCAGACATAATCCCTTGACATCCGCCACCCCGCTGTGGCATCATCTGCTGCGTTCAGCGGCCTCGTCGTTCAATGGATAGGACGAAGGTTTCCGGTACCTTTGATGTGGGTTCGATTCCCGCCGAGGCTATAGACCGCAGCAATCCTGATTCGCAGCAAAGCAAGGCGAATCAGGATTTTTGCTTTCCGGCGCACGCGGATTGGGCTTGATGCGCGCGGGCGAGTGTGGTAGAATGCGCCGCGTGAAGGTTATTGTAGTAACAGGAGGCATTGCCTCGGGCAAATCCACCGTGGTGGAAATGCTGCGTGAAATGGGCGGTGCAGGTGTGGAACTTTTTGATTGTGATGCCGCCGTGGCCGAACTCCAGCAGTCCGGCAAGCTGTCGCGTGACCTGGTGACCACCTTCGGCACCGGGGCGCTGTGCGACAACGGCTGCGTGAACAAGGACTACCTCCGCAGTATTGTGCAGAACGACCCCGAAGGCCGCGAAAAGCTCAATAACCTGGTGCACCCGAAACTGGCGCAGATGTGCCTGGAAGCCCAGGCCGACGCCCGCCGCCGCGGAGATGTGCACACCTTCCTGGTCGATATTCCGCTGTATTTTGAAAGTCCGGTGGAGTTCGGGGCAGATATTGTGTGCGTGGTGGCGGTGACGCCGGAGACGCAGATTGCCCGCATGGCCGTGCGCGATGGTTTTGACCGCAGCCAGGCAGAAGCCATGCTGGCCGCGCAGATGCCCACCCAGACCAAGATTGACCGCGCCAACCTGGTGTTCTGGAATGAAGGCAGCGCCGGCATGCTGCGCAGCCAGGTAGAGCTTTTCTATGCTACTGAACTGGCCGCCGATGCCAAGGCCATGCATGCGCGCTCAGTCGTCATCAACCTGAACGAACTGCGCGCCCTGCCGCTCAACGAGCTGCAACGCATCGCCACCACGGTGGCACGCCGCGGCACCGATACCCTGCCCCGCCCGCAGCTGGTGGCAGAGCTGGCCCACACGTACCTGGCAGAAGGCAACCAGGTCATTGTGAGCGGCGTGCTCGAGTTCGGCAAGGACAACATGGTATTCCTGCGCGATGCCGCCCGCAGCTTCCGCCCCGGCGATGATGATCCCCGCATCACCCAGGACCTCATCCGCAAGCACGAGCTGCGCCCCGGCAACATGGTGAAGGTGAAGCTGCGCTCTGCCCAGGGCAAGAATGAGAAGAATCTCATGGTCGGTGAAGTGCTTGAAATCGAAGGCACACCCGCTGCAGACCACACCCAGCCCAAGTCCTTTGAAAAGCTCACCCCGCTCATCCCCCGCGAGCGCCTGATTCTGGAAAACCCGGATATCAAGTCCCCCGCTATGCGCGTGCTCGACCTCATCACCCCGCTGGGTCTGGGGCAGCGTGCGCTGGTGGTGGCACCGCCGCGCGGCGGCAAGACGGTGCTGCTCAAGACCATGGCCAGAAGCCTGCGAGCCAACTACCCCAGCACAGATATTCTGGTGCTGCTGCTGGACGAACGCCCGGAGGAAGTGACCGATTTCGAGGACACGGTGGATGTACCGGTGTACGCCAGCACCTTCGATGAACCCTCCCGCCGCCATGCCCAGCTGAGCGACCTGCTGCTGGAGCGCGCCCGCCGACTCGTGGAACAGGGGCACGATGTCATCATCATGCTGGATTCCCTCACCCGTCTGGCCCGCGGCTACAATGCCAACCAGAGCGGCGGCCGCACCATGTCGGGTGGTCTGGGCTCCAATGCGCTGGAAAAACCCCGCAAATTCTTCGGTGCCGCCCGCAAGGTGGAGGAAGGCGGCAGTCTCACCATCATCGCCACCTGCCTCATCGAAACCGAATCCCGCATGGATGAAATCATCTTCGAGGAGTTCAAGGGCACGGGCAACATGGAAATCCGCCTCGACCGCGAGCTTTCCGAGCGCCGCGTCTACCCCGCTATCTCCATCCCGCAGAGCGGCACCCGCAACGATGACCGTCTCTACCACCCGGATGAACTGGTGCGTGTGCTGCAGGTGCGCCGCCAGCTGGCCGCCCTGCCCGGCTGGGAGGGGCTGCAGTGCCTGCTCAGGAATATCGAGCAGACGCAGAATAATCTGGAAATCCTCCTCAAGGGGCTGACCGTCTCCACCCGCCGATGAACTTTCTGCACCAGCACCCGGCTCTCAGAGTTCTACTGGCAATCGGAGCCTGGGCAACAGCCGTTTTCAGCAGTATCGCTGCCATGATACTGCTGGTAATCGTGATTCATGCACTCAGCAGCGAGCGCGTGTACGAGGTATCGCCCGAAGCGGTGAACCCGGAAATGGACGGGAAGCTGGTCCGGATTCATGTTTCCGAAATCCGCGCCGCTACAATTGATGAAGGCGGCAGTCCTGCCGTGTCTCCCGCGTTCGGGCTTGCGGAGTTCAATGCTCTCTGGGTTCGGGCTGATTTCAGAGACCCGAAAGCTGCCACAGGGCGCATCAAGAGCGATACCTACCGCATCGGCCCCTACTGGGAAGGCATCAGCGAAGCGCAGCCCCTCTATGCCGGGGCTTACGAGTTGCGGCTGCCGGAACACATCATGACCGGTCTCAGCGATGAGCGCGGCGATATCGCTATTTCTCCTGCCCGCGTCCGCCTGCCGGATGATTTGAAAGCAAGAGTCGTAGAAGTCACAGATACGCATCTGGTCATGAAAGGTAACGACCATGCCCCCGTGCATCTGTATTTCAGCTACCAGCCCTCGCCGCTCCGTGCAGACCTGTACATGCTGGGGCGCCAGAAGGGGAACTGCATCGAGGTACAGACCCTGATACGCGGGCAGCAGGAATACGAAAAACACACCCGAGAACACCCCTTGGACGGGAGCGATGCCAGGTGGGCTCTGGCATTTCTGCTCTTCAGCAGCGGTGCGGCAGCTGCGGCATATTTCTTCACCCGCCTCAGCACCCTACGGAGCACCGGCAAGGCATTCATCTGGGCCATGCTTATTCAGCTGTGCCTTGCTGCGCTGCTGGAACAGGGAATATAAGCTGCCTGCACGACTCTGAACGCAGCGGCATAATCAGGGAATTTTCGGAGCACGGGACTTCAGTCCCGTAAATCACGGAGAGTTTAATCGGGACTGAAGTCCCGTGCTCCGATGAAGTTCTTCGCCAACTTCTCATTTATCGGCCCGGGCCCGGAATGTCAACGTTTAATCTGCCTGTATTCATGACTTACCGGCAAAGGAACGACCTGCCGGGCCTGCACCTCATCCACCTGCTCACTACTGCCCACAACGGCAATATCATAGCATTCCCCGAGCCAGGGGGCATAGGTTGCATAAGCAGCATGGCCAATGTAGAGCACCCGCCCCGCAGTGCTTTCCCAGAGCACCAGGGGATGGTGGGCCGCCGCATTTTTACGGGGCATTTCCACCGGCGGTGGATAAATGGTGAACTTTCCGGCCTGGGTTTCAAATGATTTGCCCTCGGGCGGCAATTCATGAGCCAGAATCACAGGAATCCCCGGCCACATGCGCTGCACCACCCCGGCCCCGCCGCCGGAACTGGCTCGCGGCGAAGTGACCTGCAAGGCCGCAGGCGTGTAGCCGGAATGAAACAGGGTGGGCACCGTCTTCATCTCTGCCGTGGTTTCACTGCCGCAGTCGATAAGCAGGCCATGGTTGCCCAGCATCGCAAAGCTGCCGCCATAGCCGGTACCCTGCACCAGAAGCGAATGCAGCGGCGCAGGCTCCTGCGCAGGCAGATACGCATACGGCAGCTCGCCGAACCACGCCACCACCGCCAGCAGCAGCGCCGCCGTTTTCTGCGCAGCCCAGCCCGTGGCCAGCCCCACCCAGGGCAGTCCAGCCAGGCAGAGATGCAGCAGGCCGCAGAACATGACCACCGGCAGAAGCGGGGTGATGGCAATGTTCGTCAGAAAACTGCTGGTGTTGGCCGTATGGAAGAAATACAGCGTGACAGGCACGGAAACCAGCCAGGCGCTCAGCGACACGATGATTCCCCCACGCACGCCGAGCTCAAAGTTGCTCCAGCGCATCTCCCACGGTGTGCGCAGTGAAACGGGTATGTAGTCATCCGGTCCGAACCAGGGCTTTTCCTCCTGGCACAGCCGCACCGCCAGGCAGATGGCGGCGTACACCCCGAAGGACAGCAGGAAACCCGCATTGTACAACTGTTGAGGGGCCACCAGCAAAATGAGCAGCGCCGCAAAGCTCCAGGTGTTCAGCAGATTCACCCGGCGGCGCAGCATATACCCCAGCAGCAGCACAGCCAGCATCAGATACGCACGGATAGCAGGCACCGCGCAACCGGTCATGAGCACATATACCCCCACCGCCACCAGCAGCAGCGGACGAATCACCACCGGGCGCACACGCAGCAGGCGCATCAGCAACCACAGAATACCTGAAACCAGCCCCACATGCAGCCCGCTCACCGCAAAGGCATGCAGGCAGCCGCCGTTGCGAAAATCCTCCATAGTGGCTGCTTCTGCGCCGCTCTTATCGCCCAGCACCAGCGCGCAGAGCACCTGCCGCGCCGGCTCCGTTTCCGTTCCCGGGGGCATGAGCCGCGCGGCCAGCGCAGCGCGCAGGCGCAGCCCCCAGTACTGCACCGTACGCAACGAAATCGGCTTGTCCAGCTTTTCACCCGTGATATAATCCAGCGCGCAGGCAATCCCCTGCCCCCGCATCCACGCTGCGGCATCAAACACGCCCGGCACCCCCGCGGGGCGCGGCTCCTGCCACTGAGCCTGCACCTGCACCACATCCCCGGGGGTATAGGGCAGTTCCCCGCGCAGCACCACGCGCACGCCGTTCCAACCGGTGCTCAGCACACAGCCGCGCTGCAGCGTGCGCTCCACCGTGCCGCGCAGCTCCACCACCTCCTCCCACTCTGCCCGCTCGCAGAACTCCGCCGCCCGCCGCTCTGCCAGATGCGCGTGCAGCCCCGCTACCAGAGCACAGAGCAGCGTACACAGCCCGATGCGCCACAGGCGGCACACCAGCGCCACCGCCAGAGCCGCCAGCGATACCGCACACCACCATCCGCCAGGCACAGCACCACCCACCGCCACCAATGGCAGAAACAAGGGTGCACCCTGCACAAAGCGACGGAGCTGTTTCATGGCTGCATATTCAATTTTGCCGCTATCGGCAAGTTTTACGGCTGCTTTCCCTCCTTTTCGACCATTTCTTGCCGGTATCGGCAAGAAAATTATCGAGTTCAATCCCGGTAGTTCGTGTAATCGGGGCGAAGAGTGAGCACCGGGCGACCGGCGGGGCCGAGCGGTTCCACCTTTGCGACCAGCGAGAAATCGGGGGTGATGAAGGCGCGGTGGTTATGCTCCAGGCAGGTGCCGTACTCCAGCAGCATGGGCAGTATGCATTCCATGAGCACCGATACACCTTTCTCTGCATTATTTTCGCGGTAGAGCACCTCCAGCATACCCAGGTCTTCCATACCATCCGTCATCACCCCCTCCTCCAGGCATTTACCCTGCACCAGGACAAAGGGAGCTACCTGCAGCTTATCAACCAGCAAGGCGGCAAGCTCCGGGGAGACTACCGTCCGCCCGAAATCCACACCCACACAGCCGCTCACCTTCGAAACCTGCGACATGAGCTTCACATAGCGCCGCCCGAGCTCCATCGGCACGGCTCCCGGCTCCTCCAGCGTGATTTCGATGTAACAGGTATGCGCCAGCGCCGCGCGCTTCTGCGCATCGTCCATGGCGGCATCATCCACCAGCGCGCCGAGCCCCTCGCCCATCCAGGCGTGGTTCACCGCCTCCACTCTGGCGCCGGGTTCCCCCTGGCAGAGAGAGCGCAGCTGGCAGGCATCCGGCAGAGCGCCATTGATAAGCACACGCCCGCAGAAGCGGGGTTCCGGGCAGCGCAGCTGGCTTCCGCGCAGCGCGCCGTGCTCCCTGAGCAGCGCTATCAGCTCCTCATGCAAAGGCATCGCGCCATTGGCCTCGTCTATGGGCTTGTCCTCATCGCCTTTCTGTTCCAGCGCCACATCCAGCGGCGTATGACCAGCAGCAGACAGAGCATTCACATCCGCCCCGGCAGCCAGCAGCGCTCTGACACGGGAAAGCGTATTCTCCTTGCGCTCTGAGCAGAGCGAATGGAGCGGCGTATTGAGAGAGGGGTTAATCTGCGGCTCCATGACCTGCGGATTCGCGCCGTGCTTCAGCAGCAGCTGCTCCAGCTCAGCATTCCCCCAGGCCTGCGCATTCAGCATGGGCGGAAATGACAAGCCCGCATCCGGGTTCGCACCGTGCTCCAGCAGAAAGCGTATGGCAGCCATATCCGCCTCCGGCTCCATGCAGAAAGTCTGCAACACGCTGGTTTCACTGAAACCGGGGGAAAGAAAAGCATTCACATCCATGCCCAGCTCCAGCAGCAGCTCCGCACCCTGCATATTGCCCTTCTGCAGAGCCAGGTACAGAAGCTCCGTGGATTTCTGGAACTCAGCCCGCGTATCAGCCTGCATACCGGCCACCAGCCGGCGCGCCTGCTCAGGCTGGTAGTCCTCCACCACATACCCCAGCATTCTGCCGTATTCAGAATTGGCAGGCCTGTACCACCAGGCCAGCAACAGCCCCAGCAATACAGCAGCAAGAACAATAATACCGGTGAGATAATGTCCAGCTCTCATAAATTGACAACAGATAATCAATGCAATGGAAATCAGCCAGAGAGATTTTGTTTTCATGAGGGAATCTGATTAACGGTATAACATCACCGGACCGGTGATGGCCGACTGAACAGAGCGCACCTTGCGCAGCGCCGTGATGGAAAGCCCCGCCGCGGCATCCACCTCCTCCGCCGTAGTGTAGCGGGAGAGCGAGAAGCGCAGCGACTCTCGCACCTGCTTATCCGGCAGCCCCATGGCCAGCAGCACATGGCTGGGATGAGGCTCCGCACTCGTGCAGGCCGACCCGGTGGAGCACAGCAGCCCCGCGGGCTCCAGCAGCAGGAACAGCGACTCAGCCGATACACCCGGCACGCGCATATTCAGCACATGCGGCAGCCGCGGTGCCGCCCCTCCGTTGATGCACACCTCAATTCCAGCCGCCACCAGCGCCTGCACAAAACGCTCGCGCAGCGCGGCCAGATGCGCATACTGCTCCGCCGCAGCCAGCGCCAGCTCTGCGGCCTTGCCAAAGCCGATGATACCGGCCACATTTTCCGTACCCGCGCGGCGGTAGTCCTCCTGAGCACCACCGGTAAGGAACGGCGAGCACTCCGTACCCGTGCGCACATAGAGAGCACCCACCCCCTTGGGGCCGTGCAGCTTGTGAGCAGAGAGGGAGGCAAAATCAACGGCGTAATCATGCAGCGCTATGGGCAGCTTACCCGCCGCCTGCACCAGATCCACATGCACCCGGGCACCGGCCTCCTGCGCAGCGCGCGCCAGCGAACGCACCGGCTGAATCACCCCGGTCTCGTGGTTCGCCCAGGCAAAGCTGGCGCCATCGTGCCCCGGCAGCAGCTCGCGCCACTCCGGCACATCTGCCTGACCATTGGCCAGCACCGGGGCAGCCTCTCCCCGCGCGGTGCGCAGGGTGGCGGGGTGCTCCGTAGCCAGCGTGAGCACGCGGCGGAACTGCGCCAGCGCCGCGTTGCTCGCCTCCGTGCCGCCGGAGGTGAAGATGATTTCCGAAGGCTCCGCCCCCACCAGCGCCGCCACCTGCTCGCGCGCAGTATCCATGGCCTTGCGCACCAACTGGCCCGCCCCATAGGCGGCAGAGGGGTTGTAGAACTGCTCGCGCAGGTAGGGCAGCATGGCCTCCAGCACCTCGGGAGCCAGGGGGGTGGTCGCGTTGTTATCCCAGTATATCATGATTACTTTCGAAGCGAGGCGATGATATTGAAGACATTGGCCGGCACACACTCCTGCACCCAGCGCTGCCAGTCCTGCACGCCGACGAAGCCGCGCACAAAGGATGAGGAAACCTCCTCCAGCTCCCGCGGCGGCAGCAGGTACACTGTCTGCAATCCCGGCTCCATGCGCGCATTCATGCGCTCCATGGACTTCTCATACTCAAAATCCACGGTATTGCGAATCCCCCGCAGCAGATGCGTGGCACCCAGCCGCTTCGCAAAATCCACCAGGAAACCGCCATTCATCTTTTCGAGGCGCACATTGGCAGGCCCGCCCGCCAGCATACCGCGCAGCGCATCCATCCGCTGCGCTTCGGTCAGAAAGCCCTTCTTATCCGGGTTCACCCCCAGCACCACCACCAGCTCATCGAACAAGGCGGCCCCCTGCTCTATCATCCACAAATGCCCCTTGGTGGGCGGGTCAAAACTCCCCGCGTATATACCGATGCGCTTCATGCCACCATGATACAATTCAACCCGCATACTGTCAAGCCTGCTCGCCGCGAAGAAGCCGTCAGCGGGGATGTACAATGGACAAATGGGAACTTTGGCGGCATGAACTTCATCGGAGCACGGGACTTCAGTCCCGATTAAACTCTCCGTGATTTACGGGACTGAAGTCCCGTGCTCCGAAAACAAATTCCAATCGAGATACCCGGACTTATTGGAGTTCCCAAATGAAAATTACCCTGCGGATTTGCCGCAGCTCATGCAGCCGAGCCGAAGGCGCGGGGCCTGCCTCGGCGTAGCAAGCACGGCGCCAGCCGTGACGCGAAGACGGGAACTTGCACATTCAAAATCCACAACCGTCGCGGTAGCGCATGGGGCCCGCGTGGTATAATTCCTCGAAACGCTGCACTTCCGCCTCGCTCAGGGCGGGTTTACTGAGCAGCCAGAGGGGTACCTCCGGCTGCCCGGCCTGATAAGCCAGCTGCACATGCGGCTGCGGCAGCCGCACCAGCCCGCAGGATTCATAAAAGGCCAGCCTGCGGGCGGTCGCCGCATCCACCACCGGCTCTATTTCCAGAATGAAAGGCTGCGGCAGCAGCTCCAGCGCCCGGTGGCCCAGCCCCTGCCCCCGGCGCGACTCACAAATGGCCAGGTGCTCCACATAGCACAGCCCCGGCCAGAGCCAGTAACTCAGCAGCCCCGCAAAGCCACCGGTATCCGCCAGATGCAGGCAGTGAAAAGCCGTATCTGCCAGCGCAGCAGCGTGCTGCACGGCACCGCGGCGCTCGCTGGGGGGAAAAGCCGCCTCATACAGCTGCCACCATTCCCCCGCCAGCGGATGCCGCGGCGAGCCGATGCGAGTCACCAGCATGCTGTCAATGCGTGGGTTCCACCGTTTTTTCGCCGATGGGGCGCCCCAGAATATATTCTGCCGCAGGGCGGTCCCAGATGGAACGCAGCGTGAACAGCGTCCACGATTTTTCACGTTTCTCCAGGTCCAGAGCCGCGCGCTTCAGGCGCGATTCATAGGATATCCGGCGGTTCTCATACACCTCGGACAACTCCACGTCCGCCAGGTCGGCATTGGTCTTCTTTTCCTGCGCGTACACATAGGCCGCAAAGGCAAGATTATCATTCACATTGAAACAACCGCTGCGGAAATCGGAAAGGCTGAACTTCCAGTGCGGATGCGAACCCACATAGCGCAGATTCAGATCGCCGGACAAAGCAGCAGGCGGCGTAATGGTGAATGCCAGTCCCAGCAGCCCCAGGCAGCCGATGCAGAGCCGCGCATAGCGCAGGAAGCCGCTCCGGCTGCGCATGTAGCACAGCAGGATAACCAGCCCCGCCACCCCCATGAGCATGAACTCACAGGCCAGAATGCGCGTGGGGGTGAAGGAATGCTCTGCAATCTGGTTGTAGAGGCGCACATACACGCTCACCGCCAGCAGGAAGGTCTGCAGCACCAGCACATAGCCCAGCCCGCGGGCCACCACGGTGCGGCGCACGCTGCCGCGGCGGCGGAAAAGATACACCAGCAGCGCCACCGCCAGCACCGAAGCCCAGATGATGGACGTAGCGCCCTCATACAGATAATCGGTCCGGGTCACCCCCTCGGGCATGCGACCGAACCAGAGGTAGATGATATCCGTGCTCGTGGCCACCAGGAAAGCCAGGTTCACCCCCAGCAGCACCATGAGCGGCAGGTGCGGCAGCATGGAGCGGCCGGCAGCCGCCACCTCTGCCTCCGCTGCGGGTACGGGCGGCGCCGTGCGCGCCACTCGCTGCACCGTGAATACCCCGAAGGTCAGGATACCCGCCACCCAGATAATGGCATGCACCCAGAAATCCCAGGAAATCTGCAGGTACTCCATGATGCGGTTCCACCAGGTGGTAATCGTCTCCCACACCAGCTGTACCACCGGGTTGCCGCTGGCAAAGATACACAGGAAAGCCACAAAGCACACCACACCCACCAGCACACTGATGAGCCCGGGCAGAATGCTGCGCCACCAGCCGCTCCGCGCCGTGCGGCGGCGGTCGCGCCAGAAGGACCACCAGCTGCGGTACTGCACCTCCGGCTCCACCGGCAGGGGAACGCCGGGATTAAAGACCAGCACAAAGAACGGCAGAGTCAGCGCGCAGATCCAGCCGGCATGGCTGCCGCTCACCAGCAGCCCGGCAGCCGCCACCAGCGCCAGACCGGCCAGAAACAACTGCTCACCCCGGTAAAAATCGCGCCGCAGCAGCAGAAGCGCCCCCATGAACAGCAGCACGCCCAGCCCCG
>JAZRBC010000217.1:0-3803 GCA_045634905.1 Akkermansia sp. | reverse complement strand
GCCTGCACCACGGCGCGAGCGTACTGCAGCTCACCCAGATTTCCGCGGCGCTTCTGCTGCTCCAGGTGGCGGCAGATATGCGGCAGCGCAGCGGCAGCCTCACCGGCACTCCAATGGCGCAGGCGCACCTGTGCCCGGCTGCCATTCACCACCGGCAGCTCCAACTGATGTTTCCCCCGGAGCGGCAGTTGCGGCCAGGCATCGTCTCCCACGGCAGGAGCCATGGGAGTTACGCTGCAGCGGCAGGTGAAATCCTCTTCCAGAGGCAGCCCCAGCACCGCCTGCAAACCCTTTTTCAATGTGCATTCGGCCAGCACAGGCACCGGGCTCTCCACACTCAGCTTCATGCCCTGGGAGACAACGGGATTGCTGTACGCCACGCGCACATCGCGCAATTCCTCTGCATCCTCGCCCAGATTCCGCAGCACATCCGGGGTCACGCTGAAGGTATCTGACTCCAGCTCGCCCAGATAGCGCACCCGGAGCTCGTGTCCCTGCACCACCGCCGTGCGGGTGCGGCCGTCGTCAGAAAGCGTGGTCTCCACACCATCCAGCGTGAGGCGCATCTCGCGGAACGCCTGCTGCAGTTTTTCCTTATCCATCTGCGCATTGAAACGCAGCTCCAGCAAGTTCTGTGCGGCATCACCTGCATCTGCGCTATCCGTCTGCTCCAGGCGGGCATTCAGATAGCGGTTCACATAAATGGGGCCCAGATTACTTTCGGCAATACCACTGCCCGCCGCGGGGCGGGCGGTGAGCCGCCAGATACTACCCTGCGGCAACTGGCGCGCCGGGCGCACCACCACATAGCCGGGCAGCGGTGTATTCTGCTCCAGCTTTTCCCAGTCAGCCCCCAGTGCAGCAAGGCTGCGCAGCATGTTATAACTGTTACCGTGGCGCACCTGTGCCTGCTCCACCACCGCCTCGGCGGTCTCACCGGATTCGAAGAAATCCCCGCGGTCATCCATTTTCAACCGGGTAAAGGCATACTGAACCGGACTCTGTGGGTTCAGACTGCGGGCCTCAATCGTGTTCTGGTGGCGGGCAAACACCAGCGCTGCACCATTCGCATGGGAGCGCAAATCCTCGTGCACCAGAGGACTGGCCGGAGCATGGAAACGGAACTCGCGCTGCTGCAGCGGCCGCCCGCTCTGGTAGCGCACCTCCGACTTGAAGCGCAGGCAATACTCCGTCTGCACGCTCGTGCCGGGCGATGGCTCAATACGCAGGCAATCCTGGTCTACCCACACCACCCGCGGCGGGTGCGCCTCATCACCACTGATGGTGAACAGCTCCAACCCCTTATCCGCCACCGTGGCACGGGCATCGGCCTGATTCTCCACCACAGACTGCGGCACCACCGGCTCATCAAAATTAATATTCACAATTCCCTGCAACTCCCATACAGACAGAGAATCCGCCACCGCCGGCAACGCCAGCGTGGCCACAGAAAAAACAAAACCTCGGAGCAATCTCAGCATACCGCCGCTATTCTAGCGAATTCCGGCGCTCAGCTCAAGCACGCATAGCTTCATACTGCACCATTCGGCGGCGGGACATTGCCACCGGCATCCGGTGAAAAAAAATCCCGCTCTCCACCAGTCTGGGGAGAGCGGAATGAAAGCGGGTAACTGAACCGGCGGTTAATCAGTGATGATATTCAGTTCTGCCACGGCTGCAGAATCGCATCCATCGTGGGAGGAAAGCGCCACGAAGCGGATGAACTTGCCGGTAGCCGGGGTGAAGAACAGAGCCTCCTGCCGGTCAGCGGTGTCAGCCATGGTACCGCGGGCCACGGGGGAACCCCAGTTCTCGCCATCCATGCTGATGTAGACCTCGTAATCCTTCACGCGGGCTTCCTTGAGCCTGGCGCTCTGGAACACCACACCCTTCACCTTGCGCTCACCACCCATATCCAGACGAATCTCGTGCGGGTAGCTGGCCATGGTCACACCCTTGAGCGTGTGCCAGTAGGTATCGGGGTTGCCGTCGAGCACATTGCGGGCGGGGCCACCCTCGGGCAGGTCAGAGCTGACATATGCCACCGAGAAGAAGGCATGCGGCGGGTACTCACCCAGCACGCGGGTGACGATGGGCTCCACCTCTGCCAGGGCGGCATAGGGCTCATTGCCGGAAAGCGGCTTCACGAACACCAGCTTGATGAACTTGGTAGTCACCGGTTCCTTGAGCATGGTGCGCTGTTCGCTGTCCTCGTCCACCATATTCACGGTGCAGTCGGGCTTGCTGCTCCAGCTGCGGCCATCGGTGGAGAAGAACACGTCAATCTGGCCGGCGCGGGAGGAGGAGCGACCCTGGCGGGGAGTGAATGCCAGGCCGCGCAGCTCGGAAAGCGCGCCAAGGTCGATGATGACCTCGTGGGGATACGGAGGCACAGGAGCCTCTCGCCACTCGGAGTGCCAGAAGGTATCGCGGCGACCATCGATGAGGTTCCAGGGGGAGTTGCTGCTGCCGGCGTAGCTGGAGCAGTGGGTAATGCGCATCACATTATCCGGTTTCCACTCAGGCAGACTCTGGAACACGCTCACACTATTCATGCAGCCTTCGCTGCTGGCATTGGCACGCACGATGCCGTCCTCACGCTGCAGGAAAGGCTCGGTGTAATCCATTTTGGAGCCATCGGGCAGAGTCACCACAATCTTCGCATCGCGGGAGCCGCAGGTGGCGTGCACATAGCCCACGCTGTCGCGGGACAGAGTCACAGCGCCAGTGAGCGGCAGCATGGTGCGGCCGATATCAGCAGGATTCTGCCCCTGCAGCACAGGACGCAGAGAGAATACGAAGGTGGTGGGACCGGAAAGCGGAATATCGCGGTCCATGGGCAGCGGACCGCAGGCGGCACCACCCAGCCCCAGGGTGAAGGCATCCACGCTCAGCACGGTGGCACCGGCGCGCTTCACTTCCTCGGGGTGAGCAGCCTCAAAGATATCGCGGGCGGTGTAAGGCAGAGCCGAGAAGTTGAAATTCTCATGCGGCTCGGCAGCAATAAGCAGGCCCACGCCGCGGTCGTCGGTAATAGCCACCCAGTTGGTATCCATGCGGTTACCCATTTCCATGGGGAAGGGATAGCGCTCTACCATCTTCTCCACGGTAGTATTCCAGATACCCATGTGAGAACCGGCCTTGCGGTCGGTGTAGTTTTCGCCGGGGCCGCGGCCATACCAGCGCACATTGGAGAAACGCTCCGGCAGCATGAGGGTGTAACCCAGCTTGGGCAGCACCACCTTGTTCATGCTGGGAATGATACCGGCCTGCACGCTCACGTAGCCATTGGGCAGGATGGTGTACACCAGCTGAGTGGTAAACTTGAAATCCTTCTCGGTGATGGGACCGAGGTCCTTCACCTTGTAGGTGCCCTGGTCGTACTCACCGCTGTTGAGGTTTTCCTTGCGGGTGCCCTGGCTGGTCACATCGCAGGAGATACGCACCACGCCGTGCTCCAGACGCTCCACGAGCAGGGGGGTGGCAGAGTGCACCAGGTTACCAAGGCCGTTGTTGAGCCACTGGTTCATGGCCCACTTGTCGTTGGCCACAGGGGCGCGGAAGGCATTGAGATGCACCGTGGGCTTCTCGCCCAGCAACTGCTGCCCGTTCACGATGTAGTTCTTGATGCCGCCGGTAGCCTTGTCCACGCTCAGCGTGAAGTTCGGCCCGATGACGAGCATCTGGCCGCTCTGGTTGCGCACGTCAATTCTGGCATCGCTGAGCTGCATGAGGTTCTGGCGGGAATCGTAGCCGGTCATTTCCTCGGGCAGTTCCATCTGTTCCGTGGCAATCACGTAGCC
>JAZRBC010000216.1:0-6572 GCA_045634905.1 Akkermansia sp. | reverse complement strand
AAACTACATCAATTTCCTGCGCATGGTCGAGTGGCACAACCTGGTGCAGGACCTCGGCTCTGCCCTGCAGGACACCATGCGCTGGCGCATCCCCGCCCTGCCCGAAGAAGCAAAGCAGGCCACGCCAGAAATGATTCACCGAGCCTTGCTCGCGGGTGCACCGCTGCAGATTGGATTCTGGCGGCCGGAGGATAAGGTGTACCGCGGCGCAGGTGGCCGCGATTTTTCCATTTTCCCCGGTTCGGGGCTCTTCAAACGCAAGAAACGGGCGGAATGGCTCATGGGTGCCGAGCTGGTGGAGACCACGCGACTCTACATGCGCCGCGCCGCCGTGCTCGATCCGGTGTGGGTGGAGCAGATTGCCCCGCAGCTCTGCGCCCACCATGCCTACGATGCCACCTGGGACAAAGCCAGTGGCCAGGTATTCGCCAAGGAACGCGTGACCTGCGGCGGGCTCACCATCATCGACGGTCGCCGCGTAAGCTACGCCCGCTACAACCCCGCAGCCGCCCGCGAAATCATGATTCGAGACGGCATCATGGCCGGCGAAATGAAAGACAGAGCCCCCTACCTGAAGCATCTCGAAAAAATGCGCGAAAAAGTGCGGCTGGTCGAATCGAAACTCCGCCGCCGCGACCTCATCTGGTGCAGCGAGGGCGTGTTCCGCTTCTTTGATTCCGTTATCCCCGCCGATATCTGCTCCGAGAAAGCCCTGCGCCGCTGGCGCGACAAGATGGAGCCCCGCAACCCGGAAGTTCTCTGCGTGCCCTACGAGGATTGTGTCTACCCCGGCGAGGACGAGGTGCGCGCCGACCTCTACCCGGATGAAGTCGAGCACGCGGGTGAGAAATACGACATCTATTACAACCATGCCCCCGGTGAAGCGGACGATGGTGTGACCATCGGCGTGCACATCGACCAGCTGGCCGATTTCCCCGACTGGCTGCCGCAATGGGGAGTACCCGCACACCTGGCAGACAGGGCTGAGATTCTGCTGCGTACCCTGCCCAAGGATATCCGCATGTTCCTCATGCCCATCAGCGCCGCGGCCGATGATTTTGCAGAGGACTGGTTCGACCGCGAACCGGACCGCCCGCTGCCCCAGGCACTGGTGGAGTTCGCCATGCGCCGCAGCAATAAGTTCTGCAATGCCTCACAGGTGGATATAGCCAAACTGCCTGCCGAATTCATCACCAAAATCTGGGTGAGTGATGACAAGGGCAACGAACTGGCACTCGGCACCGGCGTGGAAGCACTACGCGAGAAACTGGCCAGCTACCAGGAAAAACGCTTCGAGAAAAAGGCCGCCCGTTCCTTCTCGGCCACACCCATGACCCGCTGGGATTGCGGAGACCTGCCCGCCACCGTGGAAGTGGGCAGCGGCACCGGCTACCCCGCCCTGCGGGAAGATGGCGACCGCGTGAAGCTCCAGGTATTCCCCACCGCAGAGGAGGCAGCCCTGCACCATCGCCGCGCCGTGCGCAAGCTGGCGCTCATTAAGCATGGCGATTTCCTGAACAGCATCCGCAAGAAGCTCCCCATCCGGAGTATGGAAGCCAAGCTGGCACTCACCACGGTAGGGCAGGTTCCGAAAAACAACCTGCACGATACCGTGTATGCCGCCATGGATGCAGCGCTGGCCGCTCCCCTGCCCCGCACTGCGGCAGAGTTCGATGCCGCCTGTCTCCGTATGCGCGAATCGGTATACGACCGCATCTCCGGCCCGCTCGGCAAGCTCTGGGAACAACTTGCCGCCACAGATTCAGCCGTGCGCCAGTATTGCCTAGTGGCCGGCCGCGACCGCTTCGGCGCCCAGATTGCCGAGGACGTGCAGCGCGAGTGGCAGTGGCTCACCCGTCCCTGGTTCCTTTCCTCTGCCGAGCCAGCCCAGCTGGCGGATTACTCACGTTTCCTCCGCGGCCTGCAGGATCGCATCAAACGCATTGCCCAGCAACCCGCAGCCAAAGAGCTGGAACGCATCGCCTCCCTCAACGCCGCTGTATCTCCCCGCTTCTTCGCCGAGTACGACCACCACGCCGATTCCCCCGCCTGGCTGGCCTATGGCTTCATGGTTGCGGAGTTCCGCCTCTCCCTCTTTGCCCCCGCCCTGGCCGCCAAAGGCCGAGCCTCCGCCAAGAAATTGGAAGCCGCAGAAACCTTACTGTAAAGCTATTAAATAATTTTGTGTAAAAAGCAAGATTGAATCTTGCTTTTTACACAAAATACTGTAAAATACTTGCAGTGAAAGGTCTGAATTACATCGAGCGCGACATTACCGCGCATCTGCAGCGGGTAATGAAATTATTTCCTGTGGTCACCGTCTGTGGTCCTCGACAGGCGGGGAAGACAACACTGATTCGTCATCTGTACCCGGAATATGAGTACGTGAATCTGGAAAACACGCAGACCCGCCAGAATTTTTACAACGATCCTCAGTATTTTGTGCGGCTCCATAAGGCTCCATGCATTTTCGATGAGATCCAGAACACCCCGGAATTACCTAGCATGCTGCAGGAAATCATCGACGAGAAAGATACTCCCGGCATGTACATTCTTACAGGCAGCAGACAGATGGAGCTGCAGCAGACAGTCACCCAGAGTCTTGCAGGGAGAACAGCTTTCGTTGATTTGTTGCCCTTGTCCATCCACGAGTTGCAACAAGCAGGCATCCGGCTGGAGCGAGATGAGCAGATGCTGAGGGGCGGGCTCCCCCGCGCCTACACCCAGGATATGCCGGCATCTCTGCTGTATGATTCTTACCTGCGTACCTACATTGAGCGAGATGTACGGCAGATTGTCAACATCCGCAACATGCAGTCCTTTGAACTTTTCATCAAGCTGCTGGCTGCTCGCGTAGGGCAGGAAGTCAATATGGCCTCTATGTCAGGTGACATTGGCGTAAGTGCTACAACTCTGCGGGAATGGCTTGCCGTGCTGGAAGCTTCCTACATTGTCTTTACCCTGCGACCATATTACCAGAATTTTGGTAAACGGCTGACCAAATCGCCTAAAATCTATTTCACCGAACCAGGGCTGGTCAGCCTGCTGCTGGGGATTTCCACACCAGAACAAATGGGGCGAGACCCACTAATGGGGCACGTTTTTGAAAATATGGTCGTTGTAGAAGCTCTTAAAGCCCGCCTGAATGCAGGCAAAAGCCCGGAGCTTTACTTTTTCCGGGATACACGAGGCTTTGAAATTGACCTCATTCTCGATGAGCAACGCCATCCACGGCCCTTTGAAATCAAGGCCGCCATGTCGTTTACTCCCGGAATGACAAAAAACCTGCAACAGTTCAGCTCAAAGGTTGCAGCCGCAACAACTCCAACCCTGCTCTACTCCGGCCCCCCCATCGGCGAGGTCGAGGGGATACGAGTTCTCCCATATACTGAGTTGCACAGCATAATAAACTCGCAAACAAACACTTAACGTTCCTTGTGCAAAAAGCAAGATTGAATCTTGTTTTTTACACAAATATAGTTAATCAACTCTATTTCTTTCACTTAAGGAAAGTTCAGTTTCCTCGACCTTGAAATTGTACAGGAGCTTGAAGATATCCGTCACGCCGACGGTGGGGCCGTTGTGTTCTACCGGGCATTAAGTTTTTCCTCCAGATGTCTCAGACGCGTTTTTGCTCGTCTGTTCCAGAACCGGCAGAGTTCTATCCAACTTGCCGGAATAACGGTCGAATAAATAATAAAGGCAACGGTAACCGAAGTAAAGCCCCCCTGGCAAACAGGCAGAACAACAAGCCCCAGCACAAGAGCCACCACTAACCAGAGCCACATTAAGACAGGCTGAGTAGACAGAAACTCCACCCTGGGATTGCGAGAATCGAGGAACTCCGGCAAAAAGGTAAGGCGATTTTCGATATTGAGCGTAGAAGGTACTGATAGATGCCGCCAGTTTTCAGCAACGGGGTCAATGCTGATTTTGACATGATGCAGCCTGTCGCACAACCACCAGCAGCTGCAAACCAGTATGCAGAGTTGTTCTTCCTTGCTGCGTTGGTAAAACACTTCTTCATCAGCATCACTCATCAGCTCAAATGACATGTTGGCCGCAAAATAAACCGGGCGATCCATCGGCCGCACTATAGAAGCCAGAGCGTAATCGTGACCGAGCAGCAAAGCGTACTTGCTGCTGGAGTATGCTTTCGCATTTCCTCTGGATTCCCCCTGGCGGTATGCCCACAGAAAACGTCGGTTTGTATCATCCTCTGCCACTTGCAGAATCAGCTCCCCGGCACAGGTACTCATTTCAAGGCTGTCCGGTTTCGTATGATTATACCGCCCGTATTTTTTGCCATTGATAAGAAAATCACCCGCCGTACCCGCCAGAAACTTACTAAGAGAACAGAGGCTGATGCTATCCTCCCCCATCGTAATAAGCAGTTTCGCCCGCTGGGTACTGTTATCATATTCAATGGTAGCGAGCTCGTGACGCTTCCTGTCAAGAATGCGCCCATGAAACGCTTCTTTCGTCGTCACAAAACCGAAATCACCCTCTTTGTCTATCAGAACATTCATTACCCAGACGCGTTACTATCGTATTGTATTCTCAACGTATGGAAAATGCAAACACAAAATCCCGGCAGACGACTTCAGTCACGTGCGTCCCGAAGATTGCAGGAGCCGCTGATAAATGAATGCCGCTTCATCAGAAGCCCCCCGGTTATAACAAATGAGCGATAAATTGGACTTTGGCGAGTAGTTTGCGGAGCGTCAGCGTAGCGGAATTCTGAGCCCGTCAGGGCGTCAGAACATTAGCCCAGGGTGCAGCGACACAGTCGCGGAACCCTGGGTAAAACGAAAATGATATCAAAGCCCCGAGCATGGCGAGTGGCCGGCAGAAAGCCTTGCTCCACAATAAGCCGTGGCCTCCCTGCCACCCTCTCACTTCGTTCGGGGTTCCGGGTATATTTAACACCAAACCCAGGGTTCCGCCGCAATGCGGCTGCACCCTGGGCTAAGAATATGCCGCCCTGACGGGCTCAAAATCCGCTACGCTGACGCTCCGCAAACTACTCTACAAAGTCCAATTTGACGAACAGTCTGGTGCAAGTCATCTGATGATGACCTCGCGCAAACATTATTCACTCTTCCCTCAATCGAGGTCATTGACCGCGTCAATCAGCTCGCGCAAGCGCGCATAGTTGCCACGTTTGAAGGTGAACTTCAGGCGGCAGAGGTAGCCGAGGTTTTCTTCGGGGTCGGAGTGGTCCTCCATGAGCTGCTCCAGATCTTTGAGCGGCATGATATCCTTGAAATCCTCTCGCAGCCAGGGGAGCGACGATTCGGCCATGGGATGCGAAAGGCGGATGGAGAGGCGGTCGCCATCGAAATAATACGAGTGGTAGCGGCTGTAGAAGTGGGCAATGTGGTGGTAGGCATCCTCGGCATCCTTGGAAATGTAGAGGAGTTTCATATCCTCGGGCGAGATGAGACCGGCCTGGAGGAGTTCCTTCTCGATGAAATGCACCCAGCGGTGCCAGAACGATTCGCCGGGAGGGTCTATGAGGATGACGGGGAAGATGGTGCATTTGCCGGTCTGGATGAGGGTGATGGCCTCGAAAATCTCATCCATGGTGCCGAAGCCGCCGGGAAATGCCACCAGCGCATCACTTTCCTTGAGGAAGTTGAGTTTGCGGGTGAAGAAGTAGTAGAAGTTCATCATCTTGTCACTTCCCTGCATGATGGGGTTCGGGTGCTGCTCGAAGGGCAGCGTGATATTGAGGCCGAAGGAGCTTTCCTCGGTAGCGCCTTCATTGCAGGCCTGCATGAGCCCGGGGCCTCCACCGGTGATAACCATGTATCCCTGGCTGGAAGCCAGGTCGGCAAAGGCACGGGCCTGAATGTAGCTGGGGTCGCTGGGCTGGATGCGAGCCGAACCGAAGCAGGCAATCTTGCGGCGGTTGCGGTAGGGATAGAACATCTTATCCGCATCAAACATCTCAGCCATGGAGCGGTTCATGATTTCCAGCGAATGCTCGCCCAGCGGACTGGCCGCCACGTTCATGACCGTGGAGAGCATCTGCAGCACGGTATCGGGCGAGTGCTCGCCGCAGAAGCGGCGGGAAATATCGTACAGATTCGCATCGAGCACCGGGTTTCCTGTGCTCACCGGAATGGAAAAGGAAGTATGTGTTTCAGCACGGCTGTTGATATCGCGTGCAGCAAGAAAATCGGGATTGCTCATATTCCATAATATGCACCACCGGGACAAGAAAGTCAAACGAAAAGCGCAGTTAAATTTCACCTCGGAACGGCGTTTTACCGAAGGGAACAGGCAGCCAGGCGGCGCAGCCCCTTTCCAGAGCAAGCCCCCTGGGGCAGCGCCGCATGCATAGCGGTGATTCTCGCCGGGGCAGATTATTTATCCTGCATCAGCACAAGGTAGATATGCAGAGCATCGAGATTCCGGAACCCTTGCTGCGAGGTATGCACCTCAAGCGTGTATTGCTTGGCATCGTAGGAGACCACCCCGGTGGAGGGGAAGTGAATACGGGCCTCCTTCAACGCGGCAAGAGCCCGTTCATCGGTGATGGCGGTCTTGTCGGCCTTCGCGCGCTG
>JAZRBC010000215.1:0-3536 GCA_045634905.1 Akkermansia sp. | reverse complement strand
CGATGTGGAGTGGATGGAGCAGATTGCTTTCTCGGGCGAGGCTTCAAAGTTCGCCCGCGTGGTGCAGATTATTGCTGCCATTGCTGAGGCTGATTCCGGCGCATTGAAGAAAGGCGTGGCTCGCGATACCACCACTGCCGTTGCCCTGGAATATGCCCGCTATGATCTCAGGACGGTGGATGCCATCGACCGTGCCCAATACTTCCTGAAGTACTGGGAAGAGGGCAGATTGAATACCTCCTTCGGTAACCTGCCCATGCATCATCGCCGCGTGGCCTGCGGTTGGAAACCCAACCACCGCTCCGGCACGGTTACGGCTTTTGAATGGGCTCTCAATAATGTGCACGTGCCGGATTGGCAGTACCCCGGCAGCTGCTGCCGCCGCGGTTATATTCTGGATAATGTGTATGGCGACAGCATTCACGGTGCCTACTATTATGCTCCCTGGGAGGGCGTGAAGACGGATAACCACATGTGGCTTACCAAGAATGTGGGTGGTGTCTGCGGCAGTCTTTCGCATTTCGGCGCTGCCTCTGCCTGCGCCAATGGTGTGCCGGCTCTCACCGCCGGTGAGCCCGGGCACTGCGCCTACATTGTGCTGGTGGACGGCAGGTGGGTTCCCGCCTACTCGCTCAGTTGGGAGCGTGGCCTGCACTGGACTCCCTGGGAAGGTAACCATACCTACAGCTCGTTGCATCTGACGGACATGCTGTATGATGAGAAGAATGCCACCAAGACCCGCCTCTCCAACGCATTCAGGATTCTGGGCAGTCTCTGCTGGACTGCGAAGAAGATGGATACGGCCCTCGATTGCTATGAGCAGGCTGCCAAGGCAGCGCCCATGAACTATCCGATGTGGCGTGAATACGTTTCGTTCATGAACTCCAACATGCCGAAGAACGCCAAGGCCTGGAAGAAGCTCAACTCTCGTCTGTGCAGCGGCATGGCTTCGGAATACCCGGAGCAGGCTGCAGAGCTGCTCAAGCGTGGTATCATCAACGGTATGGCCAACAGCGGCATGAGTGGTGAAGACCTGGCGGAAGCCTGCGCCTTGTTCTGGAAAAAGGCCGACAAGATGGGCCCCGACCGCTGGTATGTGGAGCAGTTTGCCGATGCTCAGCTTCAGGCCTGCAAGAGGCTTGGCGGCAATGCAGAAGATGTGACCGTGGATCTCTATGTCAAGGCTCTGTCGGCCTCGTCTTCGCATGATGCGTATTCCGGCATGATGATGGCCTGGGGCAACAGAATCTCTGATTCGCTCAGCGAGGCCGGAAAGAAGCGCCTCACCGATGAGACAATCAAGGCTCTTGGCTCCAGTAAGTCGATGACTTCCGCACAGCGTGCCAAGATGCTGGGTGGTCTGCTTCTGGCTGCCGAAAAAGCCCGCGATGCCTCTACCTTCAATGCTATCAGCAAGATGATTGATCCGAAGGAAATCCACGGCACTGCCGACATTCCTGACTTCCAGGGATTTGCCGGTAAGCTTGTGTCGGAGGGTGGGCTTCCCTTTGCCAGCAGCACCAGCCAGTGGGATGCCCCCCATACTCACTCCGGGCTGCTCACCAAACAGGGTGGCCAGATTCATACTGCCCGCGAGAACAACCCCTGGATTGCAGTGAAGCTTCCCAAGCATGCTTACGTGACCGGCGTGGTCTTTGCCGGTACCAACCAGTGGTCGCTCATCAGTCGCTTCCGCCCGGTGAGAGTGCAGGTGTCGGATACCGGTCGCGATGACGATTGGCACGACGCAGGTGAAGCCATCAAGGATACGGGTAATTACATCATCCGTTTCAATCTGGAGAAAGAACGCCCGAAGGCACTCTATGTGCGCGTTCTTCGCCCCGGTGGCCCGGAGGTGTTCCACGCCAATGGTATCTATGTGTTCGGTGAACCCGCTGCTTAATAATCCATTTCCACATAATCAAGAATATGAAGAAAACTCTTTCATTGCTGCTGGCTGCCACCATGCTGGCATCTGTGAGCGCTCCTGTGCAGGCGGCTCAGCAGTTCCCCACCGTGGAGGCTGCCAAGTCGAAGGTGACGAATGACGGCTACATCCTGTTCATCCACCCGGAAGGCTGGGACCGCTACGGCGAAAAACTCTGCAAGAAGCTCATCGCCGACAAGGGCGTGAGGGCTGCTGCCGGTGATGCCGCGCTGATTCTGGCTCCCATTTACCAGAACCGCACGGAAAAGACCAATGCCAAGGTGAATGAGGTGCGAGGGCACCTCGGCTACCCCGGTGATATGGCGGATATTTCCTACCCCGCGCTCATTTTCTATGAGAAGGGTGGGCGTCAGTATGCGTCGATTCACGGCGAGGCTCTCATGAATGCCTCCGTAGAGGGCGTGGCTGCTCTGGTCAAGGAGAAGATGGATGCCAAGAGAAAGCAGCAGGCGCTGCTCGACAAGTCCGGAGCCGCTTCTGATGCTGCGGAGAAGAACCGCCTGTTGCTGGAATCCTCCCGCGTATCCGGTATCGACTGGCCGGGTGGTCTGAAAGAAGCCATGCGGAACAACGACCCGGAGGATAAGCACGGCTTCCGCGGTGCTCTGGATTTCGGCTTCGGCGTCAAGGGAAATGAATCGATGGAGGATTTCCTGGGCCGCCTGGATCAGGTGCTGGAGAATCCAAAACTTTCCAACTGGCAGAAACAGCGCGCCTGCGCTACGGCCATTGGCCACATCCGTCGTTCCTATGGCCCCATGGCCGGTGGCCCGCTCATCACCAAGTATGCCAAGAAGATGAAGAAGCTCGACCCTGAATCCCCCCTGGGGCTTTCTGCACCCGTCATCATGCGTGACTGGGTGCGCCAGTACCGCTATGGTCAGGGCTGGAGCGACCAGATTATCCCCTCCGGGCCTGTTCCTATGCTCATGCATGATGTGCCCATCACCAAGCCCGGCACCTATGCCGTGCATTTCAAGCTGACCACCGGCCGCGATGGTATCATCGTCAAGAGCCTCCGTCTCATGGATGGCGACAAGTGCGTTGCCTCCCATAATGAGCCTTGCGAGGTGTCCTGGGCTGCCGGAACGCAGAAGGATATCATCCTCACGGTCAAGAAGGCCCTCAAGAATCCCAAACTGGAAATTACCTATGGTAATGACCCCGGTAAGCGCAGCACCTGGGGTGAAATTACTATACAGGCTCGGTAATTCGGTTTAACGGATACTTAACCCACGCCCCTCTGTTCCCACCCCGGGAACAGAGGCGCTTGTTTCGGTGATTTGCTTCTGGAAACTCAGATAAGTCAGCGTAGCACGATGGGAATTTGTTTTCGGAGCGCGGGACTTCAGTCCCATAAATCACGGAGAGTTTTACCGGGACTTCCCTCTTCGGCTTTGCCTCCGCCGTGACAGGAAAGTGCCGTGCTCCGATGAAGTCCATGCCGCTAAAGTCCAACTTGTCGAGCGGTGCTGACTTATTAGAAGTCCCTTCTTGTTTTAACCGGCTGCTCCGGCGATGAGCTGGAGGGCCTTGGCTACCACTCGCTGGCGAATCTGGCGGCGGTTGAGGCCAGGCAGGTGCAGGG
>JAZRBC010000214.1:0-16374 GCA_045634905.1 Akkermansia sp. | reverse complement strand
ATGATGTGAGCGTTAGTGATGAGTGTCTTCATATGGCGTGTATAAATGGTTAGCCGCGGGGGTATTCCCGTTGCTTACGCGTCAATTCTATCCTTATCTCCACCAGCTTGCAAGGAAAAATTAACGCATCTGCGGAAAATGCGGCCGGTGCGTGGGTGCGGCTCTGGGGGGGCTGTTTCAGATTTGCTGACTCATTCTGCTAGTCAAATTGGACTTTGTAGAGTAGTTTGCGGAGCGTCAGCGTAGCGGATTTTTGAGCCCGTCAGGGCGGCATAACATTAGCCCAGTGTGGAGCCGCGCAGCGGCGGAACGCTGGGTTTGGTGTTAAATATACCCGGAACCCCGAACGAAGTGAGCGGGTGGCAGGGAGGCCACGGCATATTGTGAAGCAACGGATTCTGCCGCCCGCTCGCATTGCTCGGGGCTCTGATATTTTTTTTGTTGTAACCCAAGGTTCCGCGACTACGTCGCTCCACCTTGACTAATGTTCTGCCGCCCTAACGGGCTCAAATTGCCGCTCGCCGCTGGCTCTCCCAATTCCCATTTGTCGAGATAAGCGGACTTTTTAGAAGTGCCCGTAAAATAATTGCACGCTGCTCGTGCCGGAATATGAAAAGCCCTCGAGGATATTCTCCCAAGGGCTTTTCTGATAATTGATATGTTGCGTTCAACGCCAAATCAGTGGCGGCGGCGGCGGGCGAAGAGACTGACCAGAGCCAGCAGGCTCAGAGTAGCCGTGGCAGGTTCGGGGACGAGGGCTGCAGCTAACTTACCAGCTTTCTCGGAAGTGACAATATCAGGTGTAATAGAGGCGGAAGTAATGAAGTTGGTATTCAGCGTATACCCATCATAACTGGTATTACTGCCTGAGCCGAGAGCTTCACAATACCACACTCGTGAGCCTGAAGCATCATACAAGGTTGCGCCTACATTGTCTCCATTTCCAGCATTATTGTCTGCCGCTCTATCTAAGACTAGTGTCAAAGCAATAAATTTGTTTTCATCTACCGTATATACGTTATTGTTACTGCTGAGGATGGAATCAATGGAAACAACACCACTATACTCTGCTACGGTATTTTTATCGCCCCTCGTGTTGTATTCACCGGTGTCCCATCTGCCACTAATACCATCCGCAGTAAGCCACAAACCATAATCGGTAGATGAATCAACGGTAATGAAATCAGTCTTTCCGGTAACAGCCGCGGCAGCAGTAAGATTCAGGGTAAAAGAAATTGTGGCTCGTGCCTGTTTGCTGGATGCAGTGCTGCACAAAATGCCACCATTCGCGGCAGTAATTGTTCCGGCAGTTGCGTTCCAGGTAATATTATTT
Organism: Akkermansia sp.; assembly: GCA_045634905.1. Taxonomy (GTDB): domain Bacteria; phylum Verrucomicrobiota; class Verrucomicrobiia; order Verrucomicrobiales; family Akkermansiaceae; genus Akkermansia. Next base: position 15,041 of record JAZRBC010000214.1, on the reverse strand, counting down.
AAAGTAGTAGAGGTGTTTAAGTCCTTGAATACAGTTGTAGTCAATGCAGACTCAGCTGACGCTAAACCACCCAGAACCAGTAAGGTAATAAGTGTTTTCTTCATGTTTGTGTTTAGTTTTATCTGTTTGTTCGGTACGGGCAACACAGGCACTACAGTTCCTTGCGCAGTGGAAAGCTGAAAAGCCTTGTTTTCTCGTACACACGCGCAGTATATCGCATTCCAGAAGCGGAAGGGTGCTTTATCATACATTTGCCAGAATAAAAACTGTTATTTTTATATGCTGAAGCACGCTGTAATTCTTATGTTGACCCTGTCATAAATATACCAAAATAAGCGTTTATCTATTGTTTCTATAATAAAATAAATGCAATAAAAAGTGTATGTTTAAAGAAATGTAATTTGGTATCTTCGTTATAATAAACGACACGAATAATGGGAGAATGAAAGTGCGCAAAGCGAAACGATTTGTATTATAAGGCTTTCAAAAACATATTTTTGTGCATTTTTGAGCTGTACATCACATCTGGAATGCGAGAGGGCGGCTGCCTGCCACGGCGTAGGGCGTGAGCCCGGAGACGGGAAAACTTGGCTTCAACATGTTGCATTGGTTGCTGTCACCACAGGTTCCCTGGGTTCCAGTTCGTTTTTACCCAACAACAGGGGTTCCGCGAGGCTCGCTGGCGCGACCTCGCTCCACCGCCTGCCTAACGGCTTACCGCCCCAAAGGGGCTCAAATTTCCGCTTGCCGTTGGCTCGCCAAAGTCCAATTTGTCGTGCAGAATGACACGGTGTCCGCACCTTATTCCACCGCGAACATGATACTCTTTTTCACTCTTCCCGATTCACTTCGATGATGTTCACCTCCGGCGGGCAGAAGAATCGCATGCCGAGGGTTGCGCCTACGCCGCGGGAGACGAAGACGCGGCGGCCGCCCTCGAAATCGTAGAGACCGGCGGGCATGGAGGAACGGAAGGAGATGAAATCGCCCGTGAAGGGATTGGCGGCCTGGCCGCCGTGCGTGTGGCCGGAGAGCATGAGGTCCCAGTCGTACCGGCGGAGGAGCCAGCGGCTCTCCGGGTCGTGGGAGAGGAGGAGGACAGGGGCGGGTTCCTGCCCGGCGGGCTGCATGCAGGCGGCTGGGGCTTCATCGCCCTCGTTCCAGTCGCCCAGACCGATGATACGCAGCCTGCTGCCGGAAGGTGTGGGCCAGTCGATGGCCTGGTTGCGGAGCAGGGTAACACCGGCGGTGGCGTACACGCGCTCCACCTGCTCCAGCTTTTCGTAGTCCTGGTTGCCGAGTATGGCCAGAGTGGGGGCGATGGAAACGAGTTTTCTGAGTCCTTCCACCGCCCAGCGGGTGCGCATGAAGCGCTCATTGACCATGATGAAATCGCCGCCTAGGATGATGAGGTTCGGCCTGGCTTTCTCGATATGTTCCACGCAGGTGGCGAAGTGGTCTTTGGCATTGTGCAGGTCGGCCAGCAGGGCGATGCGCAGCGGCCCGGCACCGGGCAGAGCTGTGGCAGGCAGCTGCACGTGGTTGCACTCCAGCTGAGCTGCACCCCAGTTGCCGAAGTATTGCACGCCTTTATACCCGCAGAAGAGCAGGGCGGCCGCAATGAGCCAGGTGCGGATTTTTCTGGAAAATGCCATGAGGGGAGAAGGAATGGGGAGGGGGGATTGATGAAAAGTGAAAAATGAAAAGTGAAAATGGAGGCTTATTCGGCGTTGAAGATGGCGAGGGCGGGGTCGAGGAAACGGCCGTCTTTGCGAATGAGAGTGTCATCGAACCAGATTTCGCCACCGCCGTATTCGGGGCGCTGGATGCAGACGAGGTCCCAATGCACGGCGGAGTTGTTGCCGTTGGGGGCTTCCTCGTAGGCCTGGCCAGGGGTGAGGTGGAAGGAGCCGGCAATCTTCTCGTCGAAGAGGATATCGCGCATGGGGCGCAGGATATGCGGGTTGAGCCCCAGGGCAAATTCGCCGATGTAGCGGGCGCCGGCATCGGAATCGAGAATCTTGAGCAGGGCTTCTTCGTTGCCGTTGCAGTGGGCTTCCACAATCTTGCCGTTTTCGAAGCGGAAGCGCACGCCGTCGAAGGGGACACCGTGGTAGATGCTGGGGGCGTTGTAGGCGATGGTGCCGTTGATGCTGTCGCGCACGGGGGCGGTGTAGACCTCGCCATCGGGCACGTTGCAGTCGCCGCAGCAGGGGATGGCGGGTATGCCTTTGATGGAGAAGCTCAGGTCGGTGCCGGGGCCGGTGATGCGCACGCGGTCGGTCTGTTCCATGAGCGCCTTGAGGTGCAGCATGCCTTCCTTCATGGCGGCGTAGTCAGCCAGGCAGCAGCGGAAGTAGAAGTCCTCGAAATCCTCGGTGCTCATGCCGGCGGCCTGTGCCATGCTGGGGGTGGGCCAGGCCAGTACCGTCCACTTGCGGCGGTTGCAGGTCACATCGCTGGCGGGTTTCAGGTGGCGGCTTACAATCTGCATGCGGTCGCCGGGTACATCGGCACTTTCAAAGGTATTGGCATCGGCATAGAAGCAGATGTGCACCTGCATGTCCTCTGCGCGCTGCAGACGGTAGCGGCCCAGCAGCTCGTATTGTTCCTCTGTGGCGCCCATGGCGAGTTCCTTGGAGACGATGGAGTGGGAGATATCCACATGCGGCACACCACCAGCGCGGCGCACGGCACGGATGAGCTCCACCACCATGGCATCCGGTATATCCTGCATGCGCAGGTTCACATGTTCGCCGGGCTGCACGCGAACGGAATAGTTGACCACCTGGTCTGCGAGCTGGGTAAATCGAAAATCTTTCATGAGGAGTCAAAAATGGTTAAAATGATGATTTTATCTGGAAGTTTATCAGGTAAAGATGATAAGGCGGTGTTGGGGGTTGTGATTTCTATGTTGCTTATTTATAGTGATATATCTTACAGGAAGTCTTACAGGAAGTCTTACAGGAAGTTGTTGCTGTTAATTTGCCATTTACCTTCCTTTCTTGTTCCCGTTCTGGTGACTACGCCTGAGTGAGCGAGTTCGCGCATCAATTCACCTACCCATCGCTCAGTGGTGAGTATTTCTGCTGCCAATTCGGCGTAGGTTGCATCAGGCTTTTTGGCGATATATTCAAGAAGTTTCCTCTTCCGTTTTTCTTTCTCTCCCGGCGGATTGACCGTGGCTATGGCAACAGGCACAGGGTGAGAGGATTCCGGACTGAAACTGATGAGCACGCTGGAGGCATCTACATGGTAGGTAGGGGGCTTGCTGCCGTGGGCGAGGCAGTTCATGCACATTTTTCTGACCCCTTGCCCCCAGGATTCTGCGTAGCCGGCACGGAAGAAGGTGTTGGCTATGGCCGGATTGAGCGGGCGAGAACCTTGCTGCTGCCATTGCTCGGGGGAGAGCCAGTCGTAGGAAATGACAGCCGGGTTGAATACAGATAACGAGGTGTCGGAAATGCGAATCTGGATGGGGAAGCCGGCGGTATAGTCTTTATGAATGATGGCATTGTACACAGCTTCTCGAACGGCCTCTCGGGGGAATGGGTAGATTTCCACCCTGTGGTCGTGGTCGTAGGTGATGCGGGCTTTGAGGTATTTCAGATAGAGGAGCCCGATAACCTGCTCGGCCTGCCTGATGAGTGAGCCATGCAGTTCATCGTGGTAGCGGACTTCATCGTTTTCAAACCAGCCGAGTTTCACCCAGGCTCCCATGAACCATGGTTCGGGGTTTTCATGGAAAAGGAGCACCGCCGCGCGCGTAAGGCGGCCATCGGTGGTGATGAGCCCGAGATGCCGTAATAATTCAGCATCGCTGAGCGCTAGTGCTGTGGCATCGAGCCGCTGGCTGCGTGCGGCTTCGCGCCGGAAAAGTTTGAGAGAAGCGGTGTCCAGCTCATCGATGGTGACTGATTCTACGGGCATGGAGTCCCACTTAGTGCCGGTTTTATTGATGAGAAAGTGCATGAGCGCGGCATCATGCAGCCGCTGGTTGGTGCTGCCGCAGCGCATGTAAATGGCATCCTTATACCACACCGGGGCAAAGGAAGCCGGCACATCGATGGAGATGTATTCCAGCCCGTTCTGCTCATGCAGCTGCACATCAGCCATGATGTGCAGTATGTCCCGGATCTGGTTCGGGATATCCTCCATGAACCGCTTGGCCTGGGGCAGCCCGATGACATCGCCCCGGTCGTTCACTCCGATAAGCATGCGGCCACCCCTGGCATTGGCAAAACCACAAATCCACTTGAGGTATTGCTCATGCCAGGATTCTTTCCACTCGAGGTGGTGGTGTTCGGTGGCCGTGCTCATGGGGTGAAAATCAGAGGGCGGGATTGAGGATGGTGAGTTCTGGATCCGTAAAGATTCCGTCTTTGCGGATGAGTTCGTCGTCGAACCAGATTTCGCCGCCTCCGTAGTCGGCCCGCTGGATGCAGACCATATCCCAGTGCACTTGGGAGCGGTTGCCGTTGTCGCAGTTTTCGTAGGCCTGGCCGGGGGTGAAGTGGAAGGAACCGCCAATCTTCTCGTCGAAGAGGATGTCGCGCATGGGCTGGAGGATGAAGGGATTCACCCCCAGGGCAAACTCGCCGATGAAGCGGGAACCTTCGTCGGTGTCGAGAATCTTGTTGAGGGCTTCTTCATTGCCGTTGCAGTGGGCTTCCACAATCTTGCCGTCCTTGAAGGTGAGGCGGATGCCATCGAAGGGAATGCCCTGGAAGAGGGTGGGGGCGGTGTAGTGGATGGTGCCGTTCACGCTGTCCTTGATGGGGGCGGTGAAGACCTCGCCGTCCGGGATGTTCATTTCGCCGGCACAGGGAATGGCGGGCATGCCCTTGATGGAGAAGGTGAGGTCGGTGCCGGGGCCGGTGATGCGGACTCGGTCGGTGCGCATCATGCGCTCGGCCAGCTTGTCCATGGCGACGCGGAGCTGCTGGTAGTCTGCCAGGCAGCAGCGGAAGTAGAAGTCCTCGAAGGATTCGGTGCTCATGCCGGCGCCCTGTGCCATGCTGGGTGTGGGCCAGCGGAGTACGCACCATTTGGTCTTGCAGACGCGGTGGTTGTGCACCGGGCGCATGTGTTTCTGAGCCAGTGCCATTTTTTCGGCGGGCACGCTGGAGTTTTCGAAGCTGTTGAAGCCGCCGCGGATGGCGATATAGGCATCCATGCCCTGCATTTCGGCCAGCTCGATGGCGGCGATGGCGGAGTACTGCTCATCGGTGGCGCCGGCGAACATTTCGCGGGTGACGCGGGAGTGGCGGAGGTTGATGTGGGGGTGGCCACCAGCTTCGCGCACAGCGCGGATGAGTTCGATGGCGATTTCATCGGGGGCATCGATGATTTCGAGCAGAACATGTTCGCCGGGCTGAACGCGGCAGGAGTGGCGGATGAGGTTCTGAGCCAGCTGAGTGGTGCGGGAATCGGTCATGGGAATGATGAATGAATAGTGATTAGTGGTTAATGGGGGTGGTGAGTACCTGGATTGCGTCTTCCAGGTCCTGGCGGGTGATGTTTTTGCTGAGCACGGGGCGGCCGAGCTGCTCGAGCAGCACGAAGCGGATGGCACCGTTGCGGAACTTCTTGTCGCTGGCGGTGAGGGCCAATGCACGTTCTTCCTCTACCCCGGCGGGCAGGGTGAGGGGGAGTTCCAGCGCGCGCAGGGTGTCGAGCACATCGCGCTCTTCGGTGGCGCTCAGCCTGGCGTGGCGGCGCGAGAGGAAGAGCGCAGCGCGCATTCCCAGGCTTACGGCTTCGCCATGCAGCAGCTCACCGTAGGGCAGGGCGGCCTCGATGCCGTGGCCGATGGTGTGTCCCAGGTTCAGGAAGGCGCGGATGCCGAGGGTTTCTTTCTCGTCTTCCTCCACAATGCGGGCTTTGATGGCGATGTTGGCGGCGATGATATCGGGCAGGCGTTCGATAGTGGCGAGACTGAATCCGAGGTCAATTTCATCTGCCAGTTCGCGCAGGGTATGAAGCATGGCAGGCTTGCGGATAGCGGCGTGTTTCACCATTTCGGCCATGCCTTCGCGGAGGAGCCGCGGGGAAAGTGTGGTGAGTGTGGTGGGGTCAATGAGTACGAGTTTCGGCTGGTGGAAGGCACCGATGAGGTTCTTGCCGGCGGGCAGGTCAACGGCGGTTTTGCCGCCTACCGAGCTGTCCACCTGCGCCATGACACTGGTAGGCACCTGCACAAAGGGAATCCCGCGGTAGTACATGCTGGCAATGAATCCGGCCATGTCGCCCACCACGCCGCCGCCCAGCGCTACCACAAAACTGGTGCGGTCGTGCCCGGCCTGCACCATTTCACCGGCTATGCTTTCGATGGTGCTCAGGTTCTTGTGAGCCTCGCCTGCGGGGAAGATATGCAGGCTGGTGTTGAAGCCGCTGTCTTCCAGGCTCCGGCGCACGCGCTCTGCGTAGAGCGGACCTACGTTGGAATCGGTGATGATGGCGGCTTTGCCTTCGAGCCGGCCCCGGCTGCACAGGTAGCCTATGGTATCAAGTGCGCCGTTGGATACGTGCACTTCGTAGGATTTTTCGCCGAGCGAGAGGGAGACATTCGCCATGCAGGCATTATAGCGTATTGAACTGAGGATGCAAGGAGATAACTTGTCACCCCCGCCGGTATGAACAACAGGGCGAGATTGGAATTTGTGGCATGGGGTGCGTTGCGGTGGCTACTCGAATAAAAAGCCCCGCAGGAGATATCCTGCGGGGCTTGAAAGGAAGGGTTGCTTTTTTATTACACCCAGCCGTGCACGAGCATGGGCAGGGTGCCCAGGTAGAGCAGAGCCAGCACGCAGGCGGTCATGACCACGGCAGTGCACACCGGCACCTGCAGCGGCTGGTCGCCGGGCTGGGGCTTCTCCCAGTACATGGCGCGGATGACCTTGAAGTAGTAGTAGAAACCGCAACCGGCGGTGATTACCATGATGGGCAGCAGCCAGCAGAGGCCCGTCCACGCGCCCATCACGTTGATGGCGGTGACGAAGGCGTACATCTTCACCAGGAAGCCCAGAGTCAGGGGAACACCGGCCAGGGAGGCGAAGCACACGGTGATGAGGAAGGCGGTGCGGGGGTTAGTCTTGCCCAGACCACGGAAAGCGGCGATTTCCTCGCTGCCGCGCTGGGTGCGTACCATGGCCACGGCAAAGAAGGCAGCGGCAGTGGCCAGGGTGTAAGCCAGCATGTAGGAGCTGACCATGCCGGTGACGGGGCCGCGCAGGTTCAGGAAGAACACGAGGATGAAACCGGCCTGACCGATGGAGGAGTAACCCAGCAGACGCTTCAGGTTGTTCTGGCGCAGTGCGCCCAGGTTGCCGATGAGCAGGGTAGCAGCAGCCACGATGCTGAAGCTCCACACCAGCAGGTCACCCAGGAAGCTGCCCGGCATAGCCATGCGGGCAAAGGGCAGGGTCAGGATGCACAGCAGGGCAAAACCGGCGGTCTTGGAACCTACTGCCAGGAAGGTGGTGGTGGGGGTGGGGGCACCCTGGTACACGTCGGGAATCCATACGTGCATGGGGGCTGCACCAACCTTGAAGAATGCACCGGCAAAGAGCAGTGCCACAGCCATCAGGAAGCCCACGGCTACCTGCGCAGACCCGGCTACTCCGCCCATCATGGCGTAGGAGACGGTGCGGGCATCCAGAGCAAAGGAACCGACCATACCGAAGTACCAGGCCGTACCGTATACGAGGATACCGGTGCTCATGGCGCCCAGCACCAGGTACTTGATGCCGGCTTCAATGGAACCCTGGTTGCGGCGGAAGTAACCGGCCAGCACGTAGGAGGTGAGGGTCACCACTTCAAGGCTCACGAAGAGCATAATCAGGTCCTTCGCCTGAGTCAGGCACAGGATGCCGGCGCAGGCTACCAGGGGCAGAGCATAGAACTCACCCGTGCCTTCCTCGGTGCCGGCACCACCGATGGACTCGCAGCTTACCTTCTTGTAGTCGAAGGCCAGCAGCAGGGAAAGCCCGGTGGCCACGCAGGCCAGGGTACCGAAGATGTTGCTTGCTGCAGCAGAGCAGTGCAGGTAAAGAGCGGTGCCCAGTGTGCCGATGGCGGCGATGAGGGCGTAGCTGCGCTTGCAGATCCGGGGCAGCAGAGCATCTGCCAGGAGGAGCAGGGCTGCCAGCCCCACCAGGACGAATGCCGGTGTGAACTGACACCAGGTGTATGTGGATACGATGTTCATATGTTAATCAGTATGGGGGTGTCAGAATTAAAGCCAGATGGGAGGGCAGATGCCGAAGAGGACGATGAAGACGGCCAGGAACACGGCAGCGGCAATATCCATGCGGGTGAGCCCGGTGGCGCGCTCGGAGGCGCGACCCACGCTGCCCTCGAAGATGTTGCGGAAGGCGCGCAGCATGTAAATGGCGCTGATGACCAGACCCCACAGCGCACCGATGAGGGCGAGCTGAACCGGACCAAGACCGCCGAAGAAGTTGGCCACGGAGGCCAGCCAGCAGTCGCAGGTCATGGGTGTGGGAGTCCAGCCGGCAAAGCAGGATACGAAGATGCTGAACTCACCGGCGAAGTTGGCCAGCAGCGGCAGACCGACGGAGGCCATGCCGGCCAGACCGAAGAGGAAGCCGAGCACCGGCAGTTTGGTGGCCAGCCCGCCCATGCAGTCGAGCTCCAGTGTGCGGGTCTGGGATTCAATCTGACCGGTCAGCAGGAAGAGCAGGGCGATGCTCAGACCGTGAGCCAGCATGAGCAGGGCAGCACCCTGGGCAGCCAGTTCGTTGTTGCCGTTGCAGGCAATGTAGGCGGCAAAGGCCAGGAAGATGTAGCCCATGTGCATCACGGAGGAGTTACCGAGCATGTCGTCCAGACGGCGCTGGGCGATGGTGATGTAACCCACCCAGAGCACATTGCCCAGCAGCATGACAAGCAGCCAGTTGTTGCAGCTGCCGAACAGGTTGCCGCACTTCGGGCCGAATACCATGGCCAGCGTGAACAGACCATACAGACCGAACTTCTTGAGCACACCGGCATGCAGCATGGCCACCGGAGTGGGGGCACTGGCATAGGCCGGGGCGGCCCAGCTGTGGAAGGGGAACAGCGATACCAGCGTGCCAAAGCCCACCAGCAGCAGCGCTGCGATGAGGCAGGGGGTGCTGGGCATCACGCCGGCCTGCACGGCAGCAGCCATGCTGCTGAAGCTCCAGGCGTGCATCTGGGAGCAGAGCATGACCAGACCGGCCAGCAGTACCATGGAGGCCAGACCCAGGTAAAGGGTGGCGGTCCAGGCAATGCTGCGGCGGTCGCCGCGGCCGTAGCAGCCAATCATGATGAAGGTGGGGATGAGCGCCAGCTCATGGAAGCCGTAGAAGGCGATGATGCTGTCGGACATGAAGGCACCGGTGGCACCGGCGGAGATGAGCAGGGCAGAGATGGCCCAGCTGCGCTCGGCGGCGGCATCGGGGGCCTTGAGACCAGCCATGGCGGCAAAGGTGACCAGAATGCTCAGCACCACCATGATGCGGCTCAGCGGCAGCGACAGGGTGAGCTGAAGCGGGGTATCGCCCATGGTGGACAGGCAGCTGCTGCAGCACTCAGGTGCCAGCACAGCATAGGTGCCCAGAATGAGGGTGATGGCTGCGCTGATGAGCGCAGTAAGACGCCCCGGAGTCTTGAGCAGACCAATGCAGGCTGCTGCAATCACAGGAACAAGTATAAGCCAGATAAGCATGATTGTGATAAGCGTTTAGAATTGGTTTGCAAGAAGAAGAACGAGGATGACGATGCCGATGCCGGTCACCAGCGTGTAGGCACGCAGGGAACCGCACTGAATCCAGCTGCACAGGTAACCCAGACGCACGGTGAACCAGGTAATCGTCTGCGGAATGATGCCGTGGATGAGGACGCAGTCCACAAAGGTGACCACCTTGGCGAATGCTTCCTGCACGCCGCCGATGATGACCTTGTCGTACAGGGCATCGATGTAGAGGCGGTTGCGGAGTGCCTTGGAGATGCAGTTGCCGGCCAGCGGGTCCTTGGTGCGGCTGCCCAGGCCATACACAGCCAGAGCCAGCAGGATACCTACGGCCAGAGAGCCCATGCTCACGTAGAAGGGCAGACCCAGTTCGAAGCCGTGGGCATGGAACCCGTTGAAGGGTACCAGCTCGTCAGCCACGAAACCGTAGCCGGAGATGATGGCCATGACGGCCAGAATCAGCAGCGGCAGTACCATGGTGAAGCCGGCTTCCTTCGCGTGTTCGGCACCGTGTTCGCGGGCAGGTCCCATGAAGGCCACGATGCAGAGACGCAGCATGTAGAAGGTGGTGAGCGCGGCTACGCCGGCACCAATCCAGAAGAAGGTCGGGTTCTTGGCCAGAGCGGCATCCAGAATGGCTTCCTTGGAGAAGAAACCGGAGAAGCCGGGAATGGCGATGAGGGCAGCCGTACCCATAGCGAAGCAGAGCACGGTGATGGGCATGCGCTTGGAAAGACCACCCATCTTCCAGATATCCTGCTCGTGGTGGCAGCAGATGATGATGGCACCGGCTCCGAGGAAGAGCAGAGCCTTGAACCAGGCGTGGGTGTACAGGTGGAACATGGCGGCTTCACCGGCCAGCAGACCCACAGCCATGACCATGTAGCCCAGCTGGGAAAGCGTGGAGTAGGCCAGCACGCGTTTGATGTCGTCCTGCTGGGTGGCCATGATGGCGGCGATGATAGCCGTGATGGCACCCACCCAGGCAATGATGCTGCAGGAGGTTTCGGTAAAGGCCTCGGCACCCATGCTTACCTGCAGACGCACCAGCATGTAGACACCGGCGGCCACCATGGTAGCGGCGTGGATGAGGGCGGAAACCGGCGTGGGGCCTTCCATGGCATCCGGCAGCCACACGTGCAGCGGGAACTGGGCGGATTTACCTACAGCACCGCAGAACAGGCACACGATGGTGACGGTGAGCAGGGCCGGGGCGATGCCGGCGGCCTTGCCGCCCATGTCGGCGAAGTTCATGGTGCCGAAGAGCCCCAGTGTAAGCAGGATGCCCAGAAGGAAGCCGAAGTCACCCACGCGGTTGGTGATGAAGGCTTTCTTTGCGGCATCTGCAGCGCTGGCCTTGTCGAACCAGTGGCCGATGAGCAGGTAGGAGGAGAAGCCCACCATTTCCCAGCCGATGAAGGTCATGGCCAGGTTGTCGGCCAGCACGATGGTGCTCATGCTGAACATGAAGATGCTCAGGCCGGCAAAGTAGCGGCTGAGGTTGGAGGGGTCGCCCTTCATGTAGCCCAGCGAGAAGAAGTGAACCAGCAGACCGATGCCGGTGACCACCAGCATCATGCGCATGGCCAGCGGATCCATCACCAGACCCATGTGCAGGCAGAACTGCTCCAGAGAGCAGGGCATCCAGGTGTAGACATCCGGGGTGCCGGTGTTGAGCATGCCGGCCAGATAGGCCACGCAGAGCCCGAAGATACCTGCTGCAGACAGCAGGGAAAGCGTGGCTGCCAGGCGCGGGTGCTTGTGCAGGCATACCCAGTCAATGGCCGCCACTACCAGGGGCAGCACCAGGAACAACCAGGGGAGATTGTGAATCATATTCATGCTGGTGATTTAGTCTTTGAGTGTGCTGAGAGCCGTGCTTTCCACCGTGCGACGCGCACGGAACATGGCCACGATGAGAGCAAGGCCGATGGCAACTTCTGCCGCGGCAATGCCGGTGATGAACAGTGAGAGCACCTGTGCATCATACACAGGCACGCCAGCCGTGCCCTGGGCGCGGGAGAACGCCACCAGCGCCACGTTGGATGCGGTGAGCATCATCTCCAGACACATGAACACCACGATGATGTTCTTGCGGATAAGCACCCCGGCTAACCCGATGGAGAAAAGGATGGCTGACAGAATCAGATAATGTGCTAACGGAATCATGAGTCAGTAAAAATGGAGGGTTAGTCTTTGCGGATCTTGCGGGCCAGGGCCACAGCGCCCACCGAACCGGAGAGCAGCGCAAAGCCAAGGATGACGAAGGGAATGTTGTAATGCGTGTACAGGCACTTGCCGATGAGCTTCACGTCCGAAATGGAGGTGATCTTGGCGGCATCGGCCTCGCTGAGGGCCGGGTCAAGTGCGCGGGCGGCGGCAGCAGCGCTCAGCTCGGGCAGCTTGCCACCGTACAGCGTGGGGGCAGTCTGCGGCTCGGCAACCTTGCGGGCATCGCCGATGAGGAGCTCGCCGGCGCTTTCGCACAGGGTGATGGCCGGGCAGGAGTTATCCGTAGCGCCGGGCAGGCTGAGGGATACCTTGATGATGAGACCGGCAAAGAAACCGGCTACCACCACACCCACGGCGGCGTGTGCATAGCTGCCCACGCTGCGCTTCTCGTCGTGCAGGTCAAGCATCATGACCACGAACAGGAACAGCACCAGAATGGCACCGGCATACACGATGAGCTGCACGATGCCCAGGAACTGTGCACCCATGCCGAAGAAAATGGCGGCCACCATGGCAAAGCACAGAGCCATGCACATGGCAGAGTTCACCGGGTTGCGGTACCACACCACGCCTACCGCGCAGAGCACTGCAAGAGCAGCCAGCAGGTAGAACAGAATCTGACAGAGGGAGGATTCAAACATAACGGTAATTTATTTGTACTGGTTCCACTTGTTGACGAGACCCTTGCGCGTGCCGCCCAGACGGTACAGCGTTTCCTTGTCGCGGATAGCCTGCTTGCGGTCGGTGAGGGTGATGAGGTATTCCTTGGAGAGGAAGATGGCCTGCTCCGGGCATGCCTCCTGGCACATACCGCAGTAAATGCAGCGCAGCATGTCGATTTCGAACTTGGCCGGTGCCTTTTCCTGCTTCTGGCAGTTGCTGGTCGGGTCTACCTCACCGGGGGTGATGGTGATGGCGCGAGCCGGGCAGATGAATTCGCAGAGCTGGCAGGACACGCAGCGCTCGCGGCCGTCCTCGCCACGCACCAGCGTGGGGGCGCCACGGTAGTATTCCGGCAGGCGGGAATCCCAGCGCTCATCGGGGAACTGCATACAGACACCCACGCCCTTGGTGCTGAAATCGGCCTTGCCGCGGCTCTTGCCGAGCAGGGAGAGCACCAGGTGGCGCATGGTGATGGCAAGCCCCTTCACGAGCTCGACCACATATATCTTGTCCAGCAGGCTGAACTTGGGTCGCTTAATCTTGATGTAAGACATATTCAGTACAGGAAAAGGGGGTTATTTGACGAAGTAGAGAACGGCAGCAGCCAGGAAGATATTGGCCACGGTGATTTCCAGGAAATAGAGCCAGCCGAGCTTCATCACCTGGTCCCAGCGGAAGCGCGGCAGGGTCCAGCGCACCCACACGAAGAAGAAGATGAAGGCCAGCAGTTTCACGATGAACATGCAGAACTGGCAGAGCACGGCCAGCCAGTCGCAGTGGGCTGCCAGAGCGGCATCTGCCCCGAAACCGATGGACCAGCCACCCAGGAACAGGGTGACCACCACGGCAGAACCGATGACCATGGCGGCCTATTCACCCATGAAGAAGGAAGCAAACTTCATGGAGGAGTATTCAGCGTGGTAACCGGCCACCAGGTCGGTTTCACACTCGGCCATATCGAAGGGGGTACGGTTGGCTTCGGCGAAGACGCAGGTCACGAACACGATGAAGCTGATACCCAGCGGAGCCAGCATGGCCCAGCGCTGCCAGCTCAGACCCTCGCCCCACAGGGGGAGCAGCGTCCAGCCGTTGTCTGCCTGGAACTGCACAATCTGCTGCAGGTTCAGCGTGCCGAACATCATGAGCAGAGGAATGATGGAAAGACCCATGGACACCTCATAAGAAATGAGCTGTGCCGTGGCGCGCAGACCACCCAGGAAGGGGAACTTGGAGTTCGAGGACCAGCCGGCCAGAGTAAGACCGTATACGGAGAGACCGGAGATGGCGAAAATCCACAGCGGGCCGATGTCGAGGTTAGCCACGCACATGGAGATGTTGCCGTAGCAGGTGTTCACTTCGGAGGCGAAGGGAATGACCGCAGCAGCCACCATGGGCGGCCCCAGCACCAGCATGGGTGCCAGCACGAAATAGAACTTGCGCACGTAACCGGCGGTCACTTCCTGCTTCAGGAAGAGCTTGCCGCCGTCAAGGCAGGGCTGGATGAGACCCCAGCAGGGAATCTCGCGATCCAGGCGCAGCCAGGTGCAGAGCCTGGCAATCCAGCTCGTCTCCGGGATGCCGAAGAAGTGCAGCCAGTTCTTGAGGGGCTGCTTCTCCTTGCTGCCGAAACGCTCCAGCAGGAAGAGCGGCAGACCGGCGCGGTTGGGACCGGGGCGGTCCTGAATCCAGCCGGCTACGCGGCGCTCAATCCATACGGAAAGAACCACGAATGCCAGAATAACGGCGAACATGAGGACCAGCTTGACCAGCGTGTGAATCAGGTAGAACCAGATTTCGTTGTTCATGAGGTCGTTATACCAATCGATGATAGCGTCCATTTGAGGTATGGTGTGTTAGCGGTTTACTTCTTGGCTTTTTCGCGTTCGATGAGGGGGATGGTCACGCCGGTGTCCATGATGACCTTGCCTTCGTTGCCGATGTTACCCCAGGTGATACCTTCGAGCGGTTCGAACTCCTGGGCCATTTCGTCGAGCACCGACATGGGGGTGGGGCAGGCGATGACGCGCACGCAGTCGCAGCCCAGGCGCTCGGAGAGGTTGCGGCAGATTTCCCAGTCGGACATGGAGTCGCCGATGGGTTCGATTGCCTTGTTGAGACGCTGGATGCGGCCTGCCACGTTGATCATGGTGCCGTACTTCTCAGCGAAGGTCACACCGGGCAGCACCACATCGGCAGCCTTGGTGGTGGCGTTCTCGCTGTGGTGCACCACGAGCAGGTAGTCGAGTCCGGCCAGGTCTTCGGCGGTGAAGCCGGCTTCCTCGGTCAGGTCTTCGCCCAGCACAATCATGAAGCGGATGGTGTTGTTGCGCACACCGCGGCGGATGTTGGCGAGCCCGGCACCGGTCTTGCCCAGAATCATCTTGGCACCGTTGGTGTTCGGGTTGCGGTC
>JAZRBC010000213.1:0-10580 GCA_045634905.1 Akkermansia sp. | reverse complement strand
TTTGACAAAAGCGCGCTGTGTGGTATCTTTGAAACCGCAACTGACCGGTATGGAAGAGATTTACACATTCACCCAGGACGTGACGGCCACCACTCCGTGGCTGCTGCCGCTGTTTTTTGCTTTGTTCGGGGCCTGCGTGGGCTCCTTTCTGAATGTGGTCATCTACCGCCTGCCTCGGGGGATGAGCGTGAATGAACCACGGCGCTCGTTCTGCCCGCAGTGCAAGGCGCCTATACCGTGGTACCTGAATCTGCCGGTCATCAGTTACCTGATGCTGCGCGGCCGCACCGCCTGCTGCGGCAGGCACTACACGGCTCGTTACTGCGTGGTGGAGCTGGTGTGTGCACTGCTTTCTGCGGCAGTGGCCTGGTATTTCTGCACCGATGATGTCATCACCCAGGTGCTGCTGTGTGTGTGGGTGGCGGTCATGCTGGCCTGCTTCTGCATAGACTGGGAGCTCATGGTGGTGCTGCCGGGGCTCACGCTGCTGGCGGCGGCGGCGGGGCTGGGTGTTTCCCTTCTTTCTCCCTGGTTCAGCGGCGATGGCGTAGAGCCGCTGCAGGGGCTTATGAGCAGCTGCAGCGGCGCCTTCGGCGGTTTCCTGCTCTTCCGGCTCGTGGCGCTGGCCGGCAAGCTCATGTTCGGGCGCAGGCAGCAGGCCTATGATGCCCCGCAGGAGTGGGTGCTGCACCAGGCTGCCGATGGCGAGGATGTGGAGCTGCTTATCGGCGGTGAGCGACTGCTGTGGAGCGAGTTGTTCATGGAAGCCGGTAACCGCTTCACCCTGGCTGCCGGTGTGGTGGAGAATCAGTCTGCCGGGGCAGGGGAGCTGGTGTTCACGGTGGATTCCCTCACCCTGCCGGATGGTACGAAGCTTTCTCTGGAGGAACACGAGGAGCTGCGCGGTACCTGCCGCGGCTATGCTGCCCGCAAGGCCGCCATGGGCAGCGGAGATGCCTGGCTGGCGCTGGCAATCGGTGCGCTCTGCGGCTGGCAGGGTGTGGTGTTTGCGCTGGTGGGCGGCAGTTTCATCGGCCTGGGGGCGGCGGCGGTGGCCCGCATAGGCCGCGGCACTCCCATGCCTTTCGGCCCGGCGCTTATCGCGGCTGCTTTCATCTGGCTTTTCTACGGTACGGAACTTGTCTCTGCCTATCTGGGCTGGGTCGAAACCCTTTTCTGGTAAAATAGTCCGACCAACGGGAGGATATCGTCCCGCAGGGATATCGTCCTGCCGCAGGCAGGATTTCGTCCGGCGCAGCCGGATTTCGTTTCCTATGGGGCGTGATAAAATGTTTTCCCCAATCATCGGGGAAAATCAGGCATTGCATAATCGGGAAACGAAATCCACGCAGCGTGTGGACTTTGATAAAAGCCTTGTCCCGACGGTGAGAGTATGATACACTGCGCGCCATGCCGTTGCCGGATTTTTCAAACTTCCCCCTTTATCTGGCCCCTATGGCAGGGGTGACTGATCCTATCTTCCGCACGCTGTGCAAGGAAGAAGGAGCCGATGTGATGGTGACCGAGTTCGTTTCAGCCGAAGGTGTGCTGCAGGCCTGGAATCGCAACCGCCGCTACGTGGAGTTCGAGGATGCTCACCGCCCCCTGGGGGTGCAGATATTCGGCTCCGTTCCGGAGCATTGTGCGGCGGCGGCCCGCATCATTGTGGATGCCATGCACCCGGATTTCCTGGATATCAATGCCGGGTGCCCCGTGCCCAAGGTGGTGGGGAAGAATGGCGGCTCTTCGTTGCTGAAGGACCTGCCCCTGCTGCAGAATATCGCCGCCGCGGTGGTGCGGGAGCTGGGGTCGGACTGCCCGGTGACCACCAAAATCCGCATCGGCTGGGATATGGAACACATCTGCGCCCCGGAGGCGGTGCGCCGCCTGGAGGATGCCGGTGTGCAGGCCATTGCCATTCACGGCCGCACCCGCTCGCAGCAATACGGTGGCCAGGCCGACTGGAATATGATAGACCACTGCGCCCGCCTGGTGAATATACCGGTTATCGGCAACGGAGATATCTGCACCCCGCAGGATGTGCAGCGGGCCAGGGAGACTACAGCGGTTTCCGCGGTGATGATAGGTCGCGCGGCCATGAATGCCCCCTGGCTTTTCCGTCAGGCCCGGGAGTACCTGCGCACCGGCGTGGTGCCGGAAGCTCCCACGCCGCAGCAGCGGATTGACTTCATGCTGCGCCACACCCGCATGGCGATTGAAAGCCGGCACTATGGTGATGAACTTGTGACCATGCGCGCCATGCGCAGCAGGCTGCTGGCCTATGCCAAGGGGATTCCCGGTACGAAAGCACTGAGGCCACAGCTTTCGCGTGTGGCCTCATATGATGAGCTGTGCGCTATGCTGGCGCCGCTGGTTACATCTTGAACTGCTCGCCGAGGTAAATCTTGCGGGTCTTGGGGTCGTTGGCAATCTCATCGGCATTGCCTTCCTTGATGACCTTGCCCTCGAAAAGAATGTAGGCGCGGTCCACAATGCCCAGCGTTTCGCGCACGTTGTGGTCGGTGATGAGGATGGAGAGCCCGTCCGTCTCGCGCAGGGAAGCCACGATGTGCTGGATATCCTGCACGGCGATGGGGTCCACACCGGCGAAAGGTTCGTCGAGCATGAGCAGCTTCGGGTTGGCCGCCAGCGCGCGAGCAATGGTGAGGCGACGCTTTTCACCACCGGAAAGCTGGATGGACTGGCTCTTGCGCAGGCGGGTGATGTTGAAACGCTCCAGCAGCTCGTCGCACTTCTCCTTCTGCTGTCTGCGGGTGAGGTCAGAGCGCGTTTCGAGAATGGCCATGAGGTTCTCATTCACCGTGAGCTTGCGGAAGATGGATTCTTCCTGGGGCAGGTAGCCCATGCCCAGGCGGGCGCGCAGGTGCATCGGCAGGCCGGAAACATCCTTGCCGCAGAAGTCCACGGTGCCGGTGTCCGGTCGCACCAGACCCGCCACCATGTAGAACGAGGTGGTCTTGCCTGCGCCATTGGGCCCCAGCAGACCGACAATCTCGCCGGCGTGCACGGTGATGTTCACATTGCTGACCACCTGGCGTTCGCCGTAGGATTTACAGAGACCGGTAGCTTTGAGAAGGACTTCCATAGTTAATTCTTCGGTTGTTTCTTGGTTTTGTTGTCGTTAATCTGCTGGCGGATGTTGGTGGCATGTGTGGTATGCCGCTGCCCGTGGATGCTGGCGTTGTTCCTGGCATCTATCCGGATGCATGCGCCTTCACCGCTGGCGAAATGGGTGGTATTCGCATCTCCCAGGCTGACCTGGCTGCCGCTGAGTACCTTCATGCCGGTGGCGGAGTCGATTTCGAGCCGGTCACCAGTAGCCCGGAGCGCCCGGCCGGTGTTGTCGCGGCCGGCGATGGCCACCTGTCCGCTGGCGGTGGCATATTTCAGCCCGCCCATCATCTTGTCTGCCGATTTGTTGTCGGTATCCATGACCAGCGAGACCGGTCCGGTGCACTGCATGGAGCCTTTTTCGGTGCGCACGGTGCAGCCGTTGCTGGTGGAGGCTTCCCGGATGCCGTTGTAATTGAAACTGAATCCCGGGTATTTCTTTCTGGTGGAGGTGGCGTTCTCTCTGGTGGTGAGTCTGGCGTGCAGGCTGCCATTGGTGGTGAGGATGCCGCTCGGGGAATTTAGCACGGTGCTGGAGCCGGTTTCCAGGCGGTTGTCGGCGCGTACCAGCTGCACATACTCCCGGCAGCTGGCGGTCGTGACTCCGTTTTCACCCTGCAGCTCGGCGGAAATGTGGTCGCCGTTCAGTTTCAGGTCGCCGTTGGCGCGCATTTCCATGGTGGCGCAAGTGCCTTCTGCCGGTACGGCTTCGATTCTGTTGCCGTTGTAGAGGGCGCGCAGCGGCTGCCCGATGGCACCGGTCAGCAGTGTTTCGCCGGTTGTCAGGTCTGTTTCCACGCTTTCGGCACTCAGCTCGCCGATGCAGCGGCGGTCGGGGCTTGCTACATCAAAACGGCGGGCTGTCACATTGCCGGTTGCCTTGGCTCTGCTGATTTCGCCGAACTGCGCAATGGCCAGATTCGGCATACCCGGCTTCTGCTCCACCGGTCTGGCATCTGCCTTGCGTGCCAGCACCAGGTGAACCGGGCCGGTGCAGCTGAACTCTGCCTCATCATCGGTCATGCTCAGCCCGCGTTCGGAGGAAATGGTGCCGAGTTCTGCGCGGAAGATAACGTGGGCATGGGCCCGGAATGAGCCGCGGAGCACCTGCCCGGGCTGGCTGCCGTCGCGTTCATAGCTACCGTGGATATCGCTGCCGCGCAGTTCGATATCGCCGTTGGGAAGCAGATGCAGACCCTCATTGGCGTTGATTTCGCTCTTGCCATAGACAAGGCGGCAGGCTGTGCCCACCAGGGCGCATTCCCCGGTCTGCCCGTTGTACTGCAGTTCGTCCCCTTCGGCCCGGGTGGCGGGGCGGTCGCCGACTGCTTTGCCGGTGGCTACCACATGACCACGGGCGGTGGCGGTGGATATGCCTTCGAAACGCAGGCCGGTGAACTGGTTCATGAAACCTTTCTTCCGGTGGGTTCCGCTGGTCTCTGCCGGGGTAAGGTTTACGCAGAGCATTTCGGTGCAGTCCAGCGTGCCTTCCGGGTGGGTGAGCTGGCTTTTTCCGGGGACGTGCAGCGAGTGGGTGGCGGCGTGGTAGTAGGCGTGGCCGCCTGTGGTGGTCAGCCGGGTGATGCCGCCGGCCTTGTCGGTGCTGCTGAGCTGTACGCAGCTGCCTTCCAGCAGAATGTTACCGGCGGGGTCGGCGAGAATGCGGGCGGGTTGCCCCTCTGCCGGGGTGATGCGGACGGTGTTCTCCCCGAAGACCAGTGACAGTTCCTCGCCCTCTGCCGGGGAATAGATGTAGATGGCGTTGTTCCTCATGTCGGCAATGACGCTGTGCGCCACCATGCTGGCATGAGAAATGGAGGCCTCCTTCTCAGCGGCGGGGGCAGTCGCCTCCGGTTCCTCCGGGGTGGGTTCTGCTTCCGGCTGAGGAGTGGCTTCTTCTTCTTTCGGAGGGGTGTCGTCCTTCTTTTTGTCGGTAGGGAAGTCCTGCAGGTAGAGGTGCAGCTGCTCCCTGGCGAAGATGCTGGCGCGGGGGTCGCTTACCCGCACATTGCCCAGATAGATGAGCCTGGATTCTGCTGCGTCGAACAGCATGCCCAGGTCAGCCGAGGCGTGGGTGTTTCCGTCCTGGGGCAGAGCAGGGGCGGTTTCCTGTTCGCCTGCCGCGGGAAGCTTCACCCCAAGCTCAGCCAGATCTGCCGCAACCTGGGTGAAGTTGGCGGTCATGCGGTCTGCCTGTTCGCGGGCAGCCTGCAGGTCAGGGGTGTATTCTGCCCCTGCTGCGCAGAATACAGGGATGGTCAGTGCGGCGATAACAGCTGCTTTCATCATTTCTGCGAACCTTTCTTCTGGTTGAACAGAGCGGAGGAAACGGTGGTGGTTACCGGCCCGTGCAGAAAGCCCTTGCGTTTGGAAGTGCTGAAAATGACTCCCTTACCTTCGGCTTTGAACCGCGGGTCCTGCACCCTGGCTTCGCCGGTGGTGCGGGCAACCTTGGTGGCAAAATTGTACGTGACACTCCCGGTGGAAATATCAGTCTGGGTGCCGTCGTCCGCGTAGAGCGATGCGCTGAGCTGAGCAAGCTCTACGGATTTGCGGGTCTTGACTTTCAGGTATTTGGCCAGGAGCAGGGCGGTGACGCGGTGCTGCTCATAGCGGGGAATGGAGATGTCTTCCACCACGCTGCCTTCAGGCAGGAACTGGAGCGCGGGGAACTCATCTTCCACCACGGCATCGGCCTGCTGCTGCCCCCAGCCTTGCAGGGGCAGCAGCAGAGAAAGGAGTGTCAGTGCTCGTCTCATCAGATGGTGGCCATCTGCTGGCAGGCCTTGCGCACCAGCATGAGGTTGCTGAGAATCTTTTCGAGGTCCTTGAGATACACCTGGTTCGGGCCGTCGCTCATGGCGTGGTCCGGGTCCTTGTGCACTTCCATGAAGACACCGTCAATGCCCATGGTCATGGCCGCATTGGCCAGCACGGGAGCGAGCTCGCGGTCGCCACCGGTGGCACCGCCCAGACCGCCCGGGCGCTGCACGGAGTGCGTGGCGTCGAACACGACGGGGCAGCCGAACTTCTTCATCCAGTACATGCCGCGCATGTCAACGATGAGGTTGTTGTAGCCGAAGGAGGTGCCGCGTTCGCACAGCATGTACTTGTCGCAGCCGAAGGCTTCCATCTTTTCGCAGATGTTCTTGCAGTCCCAGGGAGCAAGGAACTGGCCTTTCTTGATGTTTACCGGGCGTCCGGTCTTGGCGCAGGCTTCCAGCAGGTCGCTCTGGCGGCTCAGGAAGGCGGGTACCTGCAGCAGGTCTACATACTGAGCGGCGTATTCTGCCTGCTGTTCGGTGTGCACGTCCGTCACCACCGGGCAGTTGAGTTCCTTGCCGATTTCGGAGAGAATGCGGCAGCCTTCCTCAATGCCGGGGCCGCGGAAGCTCTTCACGCTGGTGCGGTTGGCTTTGTCGTATGAGGCCTTGAAGATGAACTGCACCCCCAGACGTGTGCAGATTTCCTTGATGGCCGTGGCCATTTCCCAGGCAAAAGCCTCATTTTCGAGAGAGCAGGGCCCGAGCAGGAAGAAAGGCTCCTGCCCGCCGATAACTACATTCTGAATGTTGAAGGACATGATAGAAGTTGTTTCGATGGGAACATTATGCCCCAAACGCGCAGCAAAGTCAATGAGATTCCGCCGGGATGGGGCGTAAAATTGCGCTTTGTGTCCGGCATTGTGATTTTGGGCTTGCTTTTTACGCGGGAACATAGTACCTTACGCCGCCGCGTTCGCGGAGCAACCTGTTTTTATCATGGAAACCACACGAATTCAGCGCGCCCTGCTTTCCGTATCGGACAAGACCGGGCTTGATAAGTTTGCCAAGGGTCTGGTGGCCCAGAATGTTCAGCTTATTTCCACGGGTGGCACCTGCCGCTACCTGCAGGAACTGGGCCTGCCGGTAACCGAGATTTCTGATTACACCGGTGCGCCGGAGCTTTTCGACGGCCGCGTGAAGACCCTGCATCCCAAGGTGCACGGCGGCCTTCTGCAGCGCCGCGACCTGGAAGAGCACCAGCAGCAGGCCAGGGATAACGACATTCCCACCATTGACCTGGTGTGCGTGAACCTGTATCCTTTTGAGGAAACGGTAGCCAAGGAGGGCGTGACCCTGGCCGAGGCTATTGAGAAGATTGATATCGGTGGTCCCTCCATGCTGCGTTCCGCTGCCAAGAACTACTCCTCTGTGACCGTCGTTTCCGACCCCGCCGACTACGACACCGTGCTGGAGGAAATGGAGAACCACCAGGGCAACACTACCCTGAAGACCCGCGAGAAGCTGGCGGTGAAGGTGTTCATGCGCACCTCCTCCTACGACACCGCTATCTCCAACTACCTGGGCCACCGCGCCGAGGAGAGCACCAAGAACAACTTCACGCTGTCTCTGCCCTTCAACCAGACCCTGCGCTATGGTGACAACCCCCACCAGCCCAGCGTCATGTACGGCAACTTCGATTCCATCTTCACCCAGCTGCAGGGTAAGGAACTCTCCTACACCAACATTCTGGATCTGGATGCCGCTGCCTCCCTCATCATGAACTTCCGCCGCCCCACGGTGGCTATTCTGAAGCACACCAACCCCTGCGGCGTGGGCCAGGACGATGAAGACCTGGTGGAAGCCTGGAAGCGCGCTTACCAGACCGATACGCAGGCTCCCTTCGGCGGCGTTATCGTGATGAACCGCCCCATGACCGAGGCTCTTGCCCGCATCGTGGGTGCCATCTTCACGGATGTGATTATTGCTCCCGATTACGAGCCCGAGGCCCGTGCCATTCTGACCAAGAAGAAGAACTGCCGCATCATGCGCATTGATATGGATGCCTGGCGTGAGTTCTGCAAGGTGCCCATGGTGCGCACCGCTCCCGGCGGTCTCATGACCGTGAAGCGCGATGACGAGGTGATGGGTCTTGATAACCTGGAAGCCAAGGTGGTGACCAAGCGTGTGCCCACGGCAGAGGAGCTGGAGGCCATGCGCTTTGCCTGGCGTGTCTGCAAGCAGGTGCACTCCAACGCCATCGTGTTCACCAACAAGAACGGCACCCTCGGTATCGGCGCCGGCCAGATGAGCCGCGTGGACTCCGCCAAGATTGCTGTGTGGAAGGCCGGTCAGGCCGGGCTCGACCTGAAGGGCAGCGTCATCGCTTCCGATGGCCTGTTCCCCTTTGCGGACGGCCTGCAGACCGCTATTGATGCCGGCGCTACTGCCTGCATCCAGCCGGGTGGCTCCATTCGCGATGAAGAGGTGATTGCAGCGGCCGATGCCGCCGGTATCGCCATGGTCTTCACCGGTGCCCGCCACTTCCTGCACTAAAGCACAATCTTTCAGAACCCCGGTTCTGCGCGGCAGGGCCGGGGTTCTTTTTTTCAACAAAAAATCCTCCCAAACACTCCCACCTGTATCATGCATCTTGGTGTCAACATCGACCATGTGGCCACGCTCCGCCAGGCGCGCTACGCCACCATGCTGGATTCCCACAACGTGGAGCCCGATATCGTGGCTGCAGCCCGCGCCGCTCAGGCTGGCGGGGCAGATTCCATCACCCTGCACGTGCGCGAAGACCGCCGCCATATGCAGGATGCCGATGCCTTCGCTGTGCGCCGCGAGGTAGATCTGCCTCTGAATCTGGAAATGGGCGCTACCCGGGCCATGCTTGAGTTCGCCCTGCAGCTCAAGCCGGACTTTGTGTGCCTGGTGCCCGAGCGCCGCGAGGAAATCACCACTGAGGGCGGGCTGGATGTAGCCGGCCACCTGGAGGAACTGCGGCCTCTGGTGGCAGCTCTGCTGGCCAATGGCAGCAAGGTGAGCATGTTCATCGACCCCGATGCTGAGCAGGTTCGCGCCAGTGCAGAGCTGGGGGCTCCCATGATTGAGCTGCATACCGGTCGCTTCGCCAACACGCTTGGCGATGAGCGCGCCGCTGAAACCGCCCGCCTGATTGAAGCCGCGGAGCTGGCACATTCCCTGGGTATCGAGGTGCACGCCGGCCACGGCATCCAGATTGCCAACCTGGCAGAACTGGCCGCGGTACCCCACCTCACCGAACTCAATATCGGTCACACCCTCATCTGCCGCGCCATATTCACCGGTCTTACCGAGGCAGTGCGCGAGATGAAAACCGCCATTGATGGCTACGCCTGGTAAGTTATCGAACAAAAATCAATTCCCTGAATCCGGTCGGGCTTTCACCCGGCCGGATTTTTTTAGTAATGTAATGATTTTTATCTTGCAATGAATGACACGCGTGCTAATATGAAGACCTATGAATAAGACTCAACTCGTTGACTGCATTCAGGCTAAACTCGGTGAAGGTGCAACCAAGAAGTGCGCAGAGACGGCTCTCAATGCCGTGCTCGATGCCATTAAGGATGCAGTACGCACCGATAAGGTTCAGCTCGTGGGCTTCGGTACATTCGAGATGAAGACCCGCGCCGCCCGCACGGGACGCAACCCGCAGACCGGTGCCGCCATGAAGATTGCAGCCTCTCAGACGCTCTCTTTCAAGCCCTCTTCCGTGTTCAAGTCGGCTGTGCCCGCTAAGAAGACCTGCAAGAAGGGTGGTTGCAAGAAGAAGTAATTTTGCCTGTTTGAGTATCAGCTCTCCTGCCGGCTTCCGTCTCGCCGGTATGGAGGGCTTTTTTGTTGCACTTTTTAAGCATCTTTCCCGCCCGGGCTGGACTTTGGTATTTACATCGCGTGTGCAATATGGTAAACATATTCCGCTATGGACTTAGAGCAACGCGAAATAAGTGCAGAAACGATTTCCCCGTACTTTGAGCAGTACTTCGGTCACAAGCCCACAGTTGTAGCCGCCTCTCCCGGGCGCGTGAACCTCATCGGTGAACACACCGACTACAACAACGGCTTCGTGCTGCCGATGGCGCTCAATAATGTCAACGTCATTGCTGTAGCCCCGTCTCCCACCGGTAAGCACCGCTGGATTGGCGCCCTGGGCGAGCAGGTGGTCGAGATTGCCCCGGAAGAGGTGACCAAGCCTGGTGAGCCTTTCTGGAGCAACTATGTGCGTGGTGTTATCTGCAATCTGGAACGCCGCGGCATCAAGGTGCCGGCTGTGGATATGCTGATTGATTCCAATGTGCCGCGTGGTGGCGGTCTGTCCTCCAGCGCCGCTTTCGAGGTGTCTGCCTGCACAGCTCTGGCCGCCCTCTGCGGTGTGGACGTGACTCCCACCGAGCGCGCCCTTATCGGCCAGGCTACGGAACACGAGTTCGTGAACGTGCCCTGCGGTATCATGGACCAGTTCATTTCCGCCAACGGTCGTAAGGACCATGCCCTTATGCTCGACTGCAAGGACCTGTCCTACAAGCTTATCCCCATGACTGACCCCGCCGTGAGCGTGCTGGTCATCGACTCTGCCGTGAAGCACTCCCTGGCCGATGGTGGCTACGCCGCCCGCCGCAAGAACTGCGAGGATGCCTGCGC
>JAZRBC010000212.1:0-2664 GCA_045634905.1 Akkermansia sp. | reverse complement strand
AAGTTGCGCCCGATAATCATGGGCTCGGCTTCCGGGTGGTTGATATTGGCCGGAATGAGCGCGCGGCCGGCAGCTATTTCATCGCGCACGAACTCGGGGGTGAAAAAGGTGAATATTTTGTCACATGGTGTGTGACTTTTGTTTCACAGAAGGACGATTGCGCATGGAGGTGCGCTGTGGTTAACTATTTTCAGTTAACCACATATTATGCACAAACGCGATACTGTTTTCTGCTCAATCTGTAAAGCCGGGGCTTTTGTGGCTCTGCTGCTGATGGTGGGCATATTTGCTCAGTTACTGATTCACTCAGCAGATGCCTGGAAGCATTTCGGGATTTCCTTTCTGTGGGGCATTGACTGGGATCCCGCCATGGATATCTATGGTGCTCTGCCGTCCATACTGGGCACCCTGTTTACCACAGGCTTGTCACTGGCTCTGGCTATACCGCTCGCCTTTGCTGTAGCATTGCTGATTACAGAGTCGCCGGAGTGGCTGAAGCGTCCGCTGAGCCAGTGTGTGGACCTGCTGGCGGCCATTCCATCGGTGATTTACGGTATGTGGGGCTTGTTTGTACTGGTGCCGCTGATGCAGGAATATGTGCAGCCTTTTCTGGCGGATACTCTGGGTATCATCCACCTGCCCGGGGGTGCCTGGCTGCTGGGTGAGGATGGTACCGGCAGCGGATTCGGATTCCTGACCGCCGGGGTGATTCTGGCGCTTATGATTCTGCCATACATGAGCGCGGTGATGCGCGATGTATTCCGCATGACTCCGCCTGTGCTCCGTGAATCTGCCTACGGGCTGGGCTGCACCCGTCTGGAAACTACGCGCGATGTCGTGTTGCGCTACGGTATTCGCGGAATCATTGGTGGCATCTTTATCGGCATGGGACGAGCCTTGGGTGAAACCATGGCGGTACTGTTTGTGATAGGCAACATGATGGACTGCCCCGCAGGGCTGTTCTCCTGTGGTTCAACGATTGCCACCACCCTGGCCAACAACTTTGCAGAGGCCACCGGGCTGCAGCAGAGTGCGCTCTTTGCGCTGGGGCTTGTGCTGCTGCTCATGAGTTTCAGTATTCAGCTTATCACCCGGTACTACCTGGCCCTCACCAGTGCCAGAAGAGGAGAGAACGCTTAAACCACTATTCATCATATGACTCCAAGACCTGTATTCTTCCGGAAATTATCGAATCATCTGCTTAATCTCCTTGCGCTGGGCTCCATCTGCGTGGCCCTGGGCGGCATGGGGTGGATTCTCTGCACCGTGATTCAGAATGGTGCACCGGTGCTCAGCTGGGAGTTCCTGACCGCGCCCTCAAAACCCTATGGAGAACCCGGCGCCGGTGTGGGCAATGCCCTGCTCGGTACTCTGCTGATGACTCTGGGTGCCACGCTGCTGGCGGTGCCGCCGGCGCTGGCCGGTGGTATCTATCTGGCTGAGTTCGGCAAGAACAGCCGGCTGGCCGATTTACTGCGCTTCTGCGCGAATGTGCTCATGGGGCTGCCATCCATTCTGGTAGGCCTGTTCGTTTATGCCATGCTGGTAGTGACCACGGGACATTTTTCGGGCATGGCGGGCACGGTGGCTCTGGCTATCATCATGTTCCCCGTTATCATGCGCACCACAGAGGATATGCTGCTCATGGTGCCGGATACCCTCAGGGAATCTGCTCTGGCGCTGGGTATGTCGCGTATGCGTGCTACGCTCTGCATTGTGGCCCGCAGCGCCCGCAACGGGCTGGCCACGGGTATTCTGCTTTCGCTGGCCCGGGTCAGCGGCGAAACGGCTCCGTTGCTGTTCACCGCACTGTTTTCCGATACCTGGCCGCGCGGTTTCTTTACAGAACCCACCGCCAGTGCTCCTGTGCTCATTACGGAATACACCACCAATTCCCCCTTTGAAAGCATGCATGCCATGGGCTGGGGTACTGCCCTTATCATGGCGGCCTTCATCCTGATTATCAATATTGCAACCCGTTGTATCTTCCATGAAAACAAACATTAAAATATCCACCCGTAACCTGAACTTCTATTACGGTAAGAACCAGGCCTTGTTTGATAACAGCCTTGATATTCACGCCAATAAGATTACGGCCGTCATCGGCCCCAGCGGCTGTGGCAAATCCACGCACCTGCGAATCTATAACCGCATCTTTGAACTTTACCGCAACCAGAAAGCTACCGGTGAGGTGCTGCTGGATGGGAAGAATATTCTCGACCCGGGTGTGGATTTACTCAGGCTGCGCCACCGGGTGGGCATGATTTTCCAGAAGCCTACGCCATTCCCCATGAACATTGCTGATAATGTGGCCTATCCGTTGAAGCTGCACTACAAGCTCAGCCGCAGCGAGATGGATGACCGCGTGGAAGCAGCCCTGCGGGGGGCTTCGCTGTGGGATGAGGTGAAGGATAAGCTGAAATCCAGCGGCATGGCCCTTTCCGGCGGTCAGCAGCAGCGCCTGTGCATTGCCCGTGCTCTGGCAGCTGAGCCGGAGGTTATCCTGATGGACGAACCCACCAGCGCCATTGACCCTGTGGCTACCCTGCGCATCGAGGAGCTGGTGCTGGAGCTGAAACAGAAATACACCATCGTCATCGTGACGCATAACATGCAGCAGGCCTCCCGTATCTCCGACCGCACGGCCTTCTTCTACAAAGGCCG
>JAZRBC010000211.1:0-30579 GCA_045634905.1 Akkermansia sp. | reverse complement strand
CCCGCATTCGTGCTGCGCTGCAGCGGCAATATGCAGATGCCCGGCATGAACCGGATCAAAGGAGCCGCCGAACAGACAAGTTTTCATTTACAGACCCGTGGTGTTCTTGTAGGGCAGGAACCCACCGATGGGGAGCTTCACAAACTTGCGCTCCTCGGGCAGACGGCGGTAGTGTTTGATGAATTCGGTCAGGTTGCCGTAGTTGGCAGCATTTTTGGGTATGCCCTGGTGGCCGCAGTTCACGAGTACGTTGAAATGCAGCTCGGCGTGAAGGTGTGCGGTGAACATGCCGTTGTTGGTGCCGATGGTGCCTACCTGGGCACCGCGCCCTACGAGTTGTCCGAGACGCACCGTAATGCGGTCGAGGTGGGAGTACAGCGACTGGCAGCAGAGTACTTTACCGCTTTTAGGTTCGCGGAAGGCGTGGCGCACAATTACTACTTTGCCCCAGCGCCCCTTGGCATCTGCCGCGTAGGTCACAAGCCCCATGCCGATGGCGTAGACCGGGTCGCCCAGGTCGGAGTTACCGCCGCCTACACCATTCCAGTCCTCACCCAGGTGCCGGGGGGTAGCCAGACGAAGACCACGGGATTTGTAATATCCCTTGCCATCCGGCTTGCCGACGGGGAAGTCAAAACCATCTGCCAGCGGAACAAAAGCCCATTTACCATCAGGTGTTTTCCTGGCCATTACCACAGCTTCGGCCTGCAGGCCGGCTGCTGCCAGCAGCAGGGCTGACACAAGTAACAGGAGTCGGAAAACACGTAACATGGCAGCATGCTACCACAAGCCTGCCCCGTCTGGCAAGCTTCAAAATTGCCATGTTGCGCATTAGTTTTTGTCGGCCTCATCATCGGCTGGCAGCTGGCCGTTCAGGATACAGGTCTGCCACGCGGATTCTGGAAGTGCAGAGCATTGCAGCTGTATTTCCTGCAGCTCGGGCCATACGTCGTCTGCGGGCGGTGGGGTGATGATGTCGTTGCTCAGAAGCCAGCGTACGTAATCTTCATCTCCGCAGCGGAGGATGAGGCTGCAATCCGGAGCCGGTGTTCTGCTCTGGAGCAGGCGGCGTGCTTCCTCCGGGGCCCGGTTCTCGTAGGCATCATGCACGGCCTGCCACAAATCTGCACGAAAGGAGAGTTCCATGCAGACCTGACGCACCGATATCGCGCTCCGTTGAATAACATCACGTGGCGGCCTGGTATATGGCAGCTGCTTCTCCGGCGGTGACAGGATGCACCCCGGGAAGGGTGGGGACGGCTGCTCCTCCACCATATACCCTGCATGCCGCGTCTGCCATGGCAGCAAAATCGGCATCTGCCGGAATGCCGAGCTCCTGCATGTTCTGCGGCAGTCCGAGCTCGCGGTACCAGGCGCGGAGCCGGGCTATGCCTTCAGCGATGACCGCCTGGGTGTCGCGGTGCGGGGGCACGCCCATGACGTTCATGGCCCACTGGGCAAATATACCTGGATTGTAGCCGCAGACTGCCTCCATGTAGGCGGGGATAATCACGGCCAGTCCGCCGCCATGCGGGACATCGTACAGGGCACTCAGTTCATGCTCCAGCGCATGGCAGGCCCAGCTCTGCTCTCGCCCCAGGCCGAGTAAATCGTTGTGCGCCACCGTTCCGCACAGGGCGAGCTGCCCCCAGGCATCGGTGTTGCGCAGGTTGGTATTCAATATCCGTGCCTGGGCGATAATGGAGCGCATCGTGGCTTCGGCCAGCGCATCGGTCAGGGCGGTTCCTGTTGTATTGGTGAAGTATCGTTCAAAGATATGGCAGAGCATATCACAGGCTCCGTATGCCATCTGCTCGCGAGGCAGGGTCAGGAAGAGGGTGGGGTCCACAATGCTGAGCACAGGGCGGAGCCCCATGTGCTTGAATCCGAGTTTCCGGCCGCTGGCTTCATCGGAGAGTACGGTATTCGGGCTGTTTTCGCTGCCTGCGGCGGGGAGCGTGAGAACCACCGCCACGGGCAGGGGATGCTGCTCCGGCACCGAGCCTTTGTGCGAGTAGAGTTCCCACACATCCCCCGTATTGGGTACACCTACGGCAATCCCCTTGGCTGAATCAATGACACTGCCTCCGCCGACGGCGAGCACCAGGTCCACTTCCTTGCTGCGGCACAGTTCTATGCCTTCCCGCACCAGGGTGATGCTGGGGTTGGGCTTCACCCCGCCCAGTTCCACAAAATCGATACCGGCATTGTTCAGGCTCTGCCGTACCGTATCCAGCAACCCGCTGCGGATGATGCTTCCGCCGCCGTAGTGCAGGAGCACCCGGCTTCTGACATACGGGCGGAGAAGTGTGCCCAGATTGCGGTGTTCTCCCGGTCCGAAGACGTAGCGTGTGTGGTTGTGGTAATCGAAGTTCTGCATGCTTTCACTTTAGCATGATGCCTCCGGCTTGTCGATGTAAAATGACGCCAAAAGGGATTGCTTATTGCGCGCGCAGGAGGTAAAATGCCGCGTCTCGTCATGCAAGTGAAATTTGCCCAATACTTAGTCTGTTCGTTTGCCCTTGCGGGTATGGTGGCCTGTAACCAGCAGAGCCAGAGTACGATTGTGCCGAATACCACACCTGAGGTGAAAACGGAGACTCAGACCAGACCGAAGCCACTCAAACCTGTTAAGCCGGTCAAGCCTGCCGTTAAGCCTGTGGTGAAGCCCAGGCCGCTTGCTCCGGTTGAACCTGCTATTCCGGCAACACCCGCCGAGCCGGTGCAGGGTGGTCAGGCCGGGGTGACGGTTGTTGTACCTCAGCCTGCGGCTCCTGTGCAGCAGCCTGTTAAGCTGAAAGTACTGGGGAAACGTGTTTCCCATGTGCCGATGAAAGGGAAGTACGTGGCGCTTACGTTCGATGACGGCCCGCACGCTGTGCTGACTCCCCGTGCGCTGGATATTCTGAAGCGCCATGGCGCCAAGGGTACCTTCTTCATGCTGGGGCAGAATGCAGCGCGCAATAAATCCATTGTCGCCCGCGCTGCTGCAGAAGGCCATGAGCTTGGTGTGCACACCTGGACGCATATCAAGATGAATTCGACAGCCCGCGCCAAGGTGGACAGCGAGGTGAGCCGCACGCAGAAGGTGCTCGCAGAAGCTGCTGGTGTGTATCCGCGGGTGATGCGTCCGCCCTACGGTGCAACGAACAAGACCCTGGTGGACCACATGCACGATTGCTATGGCATGGCCTCCATCCTCTGGGATGTAGATACCCTCGACTGGCGCAAACCCGGGGTGAGCAAGGTTATCAATACCGCCGTGACGGAAGCCCGCCCCGGCTCCATCATCCTGGTGCATGATATTCACGCGTCCACACTTGATGCGCTGGAAGGTATCGTGACCGGGCTGCAGGCCCGCGGTTTCACGCTGGTCACGGTATCCGAACTGATGCAGATTGGCAAGCGCGAGGCAGCCGAGGCCGCGGCGGCGGCAGCGGCTCCTGTTGAGCCCCAGCCGTTGGTGCCGGAGCAGCCTGTCATGCCGGAACCGCAGCCTGCGGAGCAGCCTGCTCTCCCTGCTGATGCCGAGTCTGCCATGCATGCCGCGAGTGATGATGAACAACCGCTGCAACTCGAGAATCTTATCCTGAATTAAGGCCATGGCTAGAAAAAAAACGACAGGTAAAGTCTATCTTATCGGCGCAGGTCCCGGTGACCCCGGGTTAATGACGCTCAAGGGCCGCGAACTCATCGGTCAGGCTGATTGCCTTGTGTATGATGCTCTGGCATCTCCCGCCATGCTGGCATGGCTGAAACCGGGATGCGAGAAGATTTACGTGGGGAAGCGTGCGGGGAATCACGCCATGCCGCAGGGGGAAATCAACGACCTGCTGGTGGAATGCGCCTCTCGGTACGCCTGCACGGTGCGCCTGAAAGGTGGCGACCCCTACGTATTCGGTCGCGGCGGCGAAGAAGCCATGGCTCTTTTTGCAGCCGGCGTTGTCTTTGAAGTGGTGCCGGGGGTGAGTTCCGCCATTGCCGGACCGGCCTGCGCAGGAATCCCTGTGACACACCGCGACTGCTGCACGCAGTTTACCGTGTTTACCGGTCACGAAGGGGCTCACAAATCCGAATCCACGCTGGATATACCCGGCATTGCCGCCGCCCGTGGAACCAAAGTCATGCTCATGGGGATGAGCCGTCTGCGGGAGACGATGCAGGCGCTCATGGCTGCCGGGCAGGGGGCAGATGTTCCCGCCGCCGCTGTGCAGTGGGCTGCCACCGGCCGCCAGAAGAGCGTGACGGCCACAGTTGCTACTCTGGCAGATGCTGTGGAGTCTGCTGGTATAGCTTCGCCTGCTGTAGTGGTTATCGGCGAGGTGGTGGCGCTGGCTCCGCAGCTGGACTGGCGCTCCCGGCTGCCGCTTTGCGGGCAGCGCGTGGTGGTGACCCGCACACGTGAGCAGGCCAGTGACCTGAGCAGCCAGTTGCAGGCGCTCGGGGCAGATGTGATTGAGCTGCCCACTATCCGCATAGCGGACCCGACTGACCGCCGTGATTTTGCTGAGTCGGTGGTGGATGCCCCGCACTATGACTGGCTTATTTTCTCCAGCCCGAACGGTGTGCGACGCTTTTTCCAGGCGTTCTTTGCGGTGTACGAGGATATCCGCGAGATTGGCGGTGCCCGTATCGCAGCGGTGGGGCCCGGCACAGCAGCAGAACTTAAGAAATACGGCCTGATGGTGGATGTCATGCCGCAGAAAGCCGTGGCAGAGGAACTTATTGCCGAGTTTGACCGCAAGGGTGATGAATTCGGCGGGGTGGCCAATGTGACGATGCTCTGGGTACATGGCGAGCAGGCCCGCCGCACGATTTATGACGAATTGATGAAGCGCCAGGCCATTGTGGACGAATGTCTGGCATATAATACCGTGCCCGAGACGGAGGATTCCTGCGGCGCGCAGGCTCGCCTGCGTGAGGAAGGTGCGGATATCATCACCTTCACCAGCAGCAGCACCGTGCGCCATTTCATGGCGATGAATCTGCCTCTGCCTGAGGGGGGCCGCATTGCCAGCATAGGCCCGGTTACTACCGCCACTCTTGCGGAGTACGGGCTGAAGCCTGATGTGGAGGCCGCCACGCACACCATTCCCAGCCTGGTGGAAGCCATTGCAACGCTGAAGAAATGACGGATTCCGGAGAGATGCAGATGTTCTGCCTGGGCTTGAACTACCGCAGCTGCCCGGTGGCGGTTCGCGAACAGTTTGCTGTGGGTAAGCACCGCCTCGCTGCAGTGAATGCCGAGCTGGCGGCACTTCCCGGGGTACAGGAATGTGTGCTGCTCTCCACTTGTAACCGCACCGAAATCTACTACTGGAGCGAGTCCGCTGACGTGGCGCTGCAGGCTATACTGGGGTATTTCCTGGGCAATGCGCCTGCTGCGGCTGAGCGACGCCATTATTTTTACCATCACAGCGGCGAGGCGGCGCTCTTTCACCTGGCTGCCGTGGCATCCGGGCTGGATTCCATGGTGGTGGGCGAGACTGAAATCTTCGGACAGCTGAAGGAGGCCTACCGTGTGGCGCTCGAAGCGGGGGTGACTGCCTCCTGGGCTAACCGCACTTTCCAGCAGGTGTTTTCCGTGGGTAAGAAAGTGCGCACTGCATCGCATATCACGAGCGGCCCCACTTCGGTAGGTGCAGCTGCGGTGCAGATGGCCCAGGGAATTCTGGGCAGTCTGGCTGGTGCCAATGTGCTTGTGGTGGGTGCGGGTGAAGTGGCCCGCACCACGGCGCAGAGCCTCCGCTCGCGCGGGGCAGAGAGCATTTTCGTGGCTAACCGTTCGTATGACCGCGCTGTGGAACTCGCGTCTCAGGTGGGGGGCAGAGTCATCCGCTTCTCGGAATGGGTGCCTTATCTGGAGAATATCGATATCGTCATTGTTTCCACGTCCTCGCCGGTGTATGTGGTATCACCTCCAGTGCTGGAGCAGGTGCAGGTGGTGCGTCGTCGTCCGCTGTTCCTCATCGACCTGTCTGTGCCTCGCAATGTTGACCCGGCCTGTGGCCTGGTGGATGATGTGCATGTCTACGATATGGATACCATGGAGGAGATGACTGCCGAAACCCGCCGCCAGCGTGCTCTCGAAATCTCCGGTTGCGAGGAAATAATCCGCGAGTGGCTCGCTGAAAACGGCGTTGCTCTGCTCAAAAAGCCCGCTTTCCATCCCCAGCTGGCAAAAAAATAAAATTATGCTGAAATTTTCCGGCATTTTTTGAACACATTGCCAAACTGTTTGTCAATACCATTACGCGCTAAGCGATACCTGCGATATGGACAAAGAAAATCACACACCTCTTCCCGAATCTGAAGCTCAACTGGTGGCATTGCTGGCAACTCTGAGAGTTCAGCCTGTGGAGGAGGCTGATTTTGAGTCCCGTTTCCTGTGCGAGTTCCATGAGCGCGTGGCGCGTGAGGCTGTGTGCTGCCCGGCGCGCCGTCATCTGTTTGCCCACCTGCTGCAGATGCTTGATAACTTCGGCCGTGGGCGTCTTGCTTTCAGTGCATCTGCGCTGGGACTGGTAGCAGTGGCTGCCTGCTATGCCATTATTCCGAACGGGCAGGGCGGTGCAGAAACGGCTGCTACGGTGTCCAATCCCGTGGAGCGCCAGCTGGCTCCGCTGATGACGCCTTCACTGGATAATGACCTGGTTCAGTGCGCCACGCTGCATGTGGAGCAGGGAAAGATGACTCTGCTGGACCCCGGGGTGACTGTTATCCGTGGGCAGAAGGCTACGATTATTGAAATCCCTGCCAATTATCACACCACTCTGCATTATTCCGTAGAGGGCAACAATCGTTCCGGAGCCAAGACTCAGTTGCCCAGCAGCGCTGTTCGCTACGCGTTCTGAGCCGGGGTACGTCATATTTGCCGGATTCAGCGTGGCGGCTGTGATTCAGGCTTGCAATAGCTGACTCCCTTTGGTATAAGAATGCTGTATGGAGATTGAGTGCAGTAAGTGTCATCGGCATTTCAATTCGACTCATGAGGGGGCTGAATTGTGCCCTGATTGTCTGAAAAATGAATTTGCCACTGTAGCCCCCAGTCTTGATGCTGCGGAGCGGGCTGAGCTGGTCGCTGAATTCGAGGATTCTATCCGCCGCCAGGAGGCTCGCGCAGAAGCCCTGGGCGGTGCCTATGCATCCGGGCGTGCGTTCAATATTGCCGGTAAACTGCGTCTGGGACTTGGCATGGCCATTTTTTCGGTCTGCTGTTTTCTTTTCCTGATCAGTGACAAGGAGTCCGGCGTGACTTTTCTTGCAGAGCTCGATATCGATTCCCAGCGTCTGGTGTCGATGATTCTGTGTGTGGTCAGCTCGATTCTGGTGGCTACTGCTACGGTGCGATACAAGAAGACCATGTGGACCATGGCGGTGATTATTCTGCTCATGGGGTGGTTCCTGCCGGATTTCCTTGCTGCAGCTCAGAAGCACGCAGCAGAGGCCAAATCGGCAACTACCACTGTTGCTCAGCCGGAAAATACGGCACCGAAGGAGGAGTATATTCATACCGGCCCCTTGCTCAGTGATGAAGACCTGGACGTGTTCTACTCACTCAGCAGTTCCTCACAGCGTGTGTCGAACTACGCCGTATTCCTGGACAACCAGGACAGCCGTTCCCGCAGCCTGGTGCGCGATGCGCTCAACCGCCTGATGGAGGCTGAGTACACCCGCGCCTACACGCGTGCCAATGGAGCTCTCTACGTCATTGCAAATGCTCCGGGTGAGCGCCGCAATATCTCCATACTTCTTTCCCGTTTCGGCAGAGTGGTCTATGCAGATTCTGCCAAGGGAGTATACGAGGTGCGTTTCGATGCAGACAAGGCCAACCTCGTGAGCCAGTATTCGCCGGATGTCCTTACATCTCCCATGAATACCTCTTATGTCACGGCCAATCTGAGCGAGTTGCGCTGTCTGGACCCGATGCGTGTGCGCATGTCGGCTCTTTCGCTTGCCCGGTCAAATGTGCGCGTGCTTCGCAGCGAAATCCGCGATACTCTGGTGGAGGTGCTGCGCGAACCGTGGCTCACGGAGATTGATACCTATACGGCACTGATAGATGCGCTGGTCACCTACTGCCAGGAGAAAGACGAGGAAGCGGTGAAACATGCTCTCAAGTATTTTGAGGCGTGCCGCGCGTTGAGCCGCGATGTTTCCCCGGAAGTCACCCTGTACCTGATTCGAGAGGTGCCGGAGCAGATGGTCAACCCCGTGCTTGATTTCTGGTGTGAAAATCCCATTGCCTGGGGTGAGATGCTGAAGCAGCTGGGCAATCGTGTGCAGGCTCCGCTTCTGGAGCGCCTTTCCGGCACCAACAATATCCGCCTCATTACAACGATTCTCAATTATCTGGAGGACCACGGCACTGCAGATGCTTTGCCGGTGGTGGAGAAGTTCTTTGAATATCCGGATACCATTATCCGCCATTCTGCACACACAACCAGCGAGGCTATCAAGGCCCGTTGAAGTTCATTAGTTTTTAGCCGTTTATACTGAAATGACCGCTCGATTTATCAAACTGCTGATAGGTAGCTTCCTGTTTTTCTGCCTGGGCATAGCGCTGTTCCCCTCCCTGTTTCCCACCTATCAGAAAAAGAAGGTGACCCGGAAAGTTGTCCCGCAGCAACAGATAGTGAAGCGTGACACCGTTGTCGATGACTGGCAGACAGAAGACAACAGCGTGGAGGATACCGATGAGGCGTGGGAGGAAGAAGAGGAGCCTGAAGTGGTGCCTGACCGCAGTGTGGCCCGTATGGACGACGAAACCTTCGATGAGGAGGATGTCCCCATCGACCCGAAGCAGAATGTGGTGCCCGAGGCTCGCGTCCATGCCCAGTTTACTACGGCTCTGGCTGAGATGCGCCGCTTTGCCGATGTTCTCGAAAAGCAGGAAAAGGAAAATTACCTGAGCGATGAATTTCCGGCTGCCGACTGGGTTGACCCGGAAAAGATATACTACTCCCTTGCTGAGCGAATCCTCAGCAAACTGGGCAAACTGGATGAAAAGACGGTGCTCAAGTATATGCAGGACCCGGCTTCCCGCCTGGATCTGGCGCGCGTGACTCTGATTCGCAAGGCCGGTTCGCAGGGGATCCGCACCGTGTCGCTGCGACCCAAGGGCAAGGAACTGCTTGGTGCGCTTTCCCGTGATTTAGGGTGGATGACCAATCTGCTCCACACCGGTCCGTCCAAGGAGATGGAGAGGGCACTCTGCTTCCTGGAAACAATCTACGGGCAGGTGGGCGAGAAGGAACTCGAAAACCCGGTTACCCGCCGCATAGCTACCACCACGGCTCTTGAGTTTGCCCGCGAAGGCTGGTCCGAGCAGGATATGCTTAACCGTTTCAACTACTACAACAACAGTTGGAAGGAAGGTAAGCTCAATACGCTTTTCGATACGCTCCAGTACTGGGAAACCCGTTTTGTGACCGGTTGCAAGCAGCCGGGCGACGGTGCCGGCAGCTGGGGTGGTCCCCGTAATCTGACCTGGCACCGCGACAACGTGCGCCTGCCTATGGAGCAGTATCTCGGCGCCGAATGCCAGCTGGAATACCGCCTCCGCAATGTGGCCGGCGACTCCGTGTTCTCCTCCGAGTATCTGGCTCCCATCTGGAAATATGTGAACTTCACCACCGGCTGGGCCTACCGCGAAATCGGCGGCGTGTGTGGTGCTTTGTCGCACTATGCCACCTACAGTGCCCTGGCTGCAGGTCTGCCTGCCGCCACCATGGGTGAACCCGGCCACTGCGCCTACGCCATGCGCATCGGCAACACGTGGCACCGTGGCAACTCGATTTACTGGCAGCACAGTCTGCACAAGACTTTCTGGGGTGAGCATGAGTGGGG
Organism: Akkermansia sp.; assembly: GCA_045634905.1. Taxonomy (GTDB): domain Bacteria; phylum Verrucomicrobiota; class Verrucomicrobiia; order Verrucomicrobiales; family Akkermansiaceae; genus Akkermansia. Next base: position 20,730 of record JAZRBC010000211.1, on the reverse strand, counting down.
CTACCTTATTCTGACCCAGAAGCTGTACGAGGAGCGCTTCAAGACTCTGGCTGCGGATTACCTGGTCTCCATGGCGGATTTCCTGACCGCCCGACGCAAGATGAAAGCGGCCTTCAACTGTTATGAGGTAGCAGTGAAGTCCCAGCCGAATAACTGGCCCGCGCTCAAGCGCTATGCGGCTTACCTCAAGTTCAAGGCTCCCGAGGATCTGGAGAAGTGGATGACCCTGCACGACGCTGTGATGGATGGCATGGGCAAGGAGCATCACCACGCGGCCGCCACCTTGCTTTCCCGCTACGTGTACCCGAACCTGGCTCCGCTCATCAAGGACCGCGCCAAGCTGAACAAGATGTACTCCGGCCTGTTCTCCCACTTCAAGACCTGGGGTGCCAACCGCTGGGAAATCGGCCCGGTGCTCAATGCCCAGATTTCCACCTGCCGCAATGACGATGAGAAACGCAAGTACATGCGCGAAGTGCTGCGTGTGCTCATGAAGAGCCCGGACTACGCCGGTGCGGTGCTTACCTGGGGGCTGGGGTACATTGCCTCTCTGCCTGAGGGCGATGGCAAGATTCAGGAGGATTTCACCAACATGCTGGTGCAGGCCATGAGCCGCACCGGTGGCTCCCGCAAGGACCAGGACGAGACCTGGGGCACCCTGGGCGAGGCTATTCACGCCGCCGCCAAGAACAAGGAGCGCCGCACCTTCCAGGCCATTGGCCGCCTGGCCAGCCGCAAGTGCAAGAACAAGTTCCCGAAGAAGGGCCCCCGCATCAAGGGCTTCTCCGGCCGCGTGGTTTCCACCACAGGCTGGATTGATACCGCCACCACCATCGGCGATATGAGCAACTGCTGCCTGCACTGGGGTGTGTTGCAGCGCACCGGCGGTGCCATGCCCGGCAAGTTCGAGGGTAAGTCCGGCCTGACCGTGGGCCTGGAGAAGAAGTGTGATTTCACCGGCGCGGTGTGCATCAGCTCTGAGAAAGAACTCAAGAAAGACCGCCCGTTCTACCTCGAAGTGTCGGACGACGGCCAGAACTGGTACCGGGTCTCCCCCAACGGCGTTATCAGCGGCAACCAGATCCGCTTCGACCTGAAGAAGAGCGAAGCTTCCGGCAAGTTTGTGCGCATGCTGCGCGAGGGCGATAAGTATGAACCCGGAATCACCGGTTTCTACGTGTACGGAAAGCCGCAGAAAAACTAACTCCAGCCGATTTTCAAGACAATGATTAAGCAGATATTCAAGATGCTGGCGCTGGTGCTGCTCATGGCGGTGCCTGCACAGGCAGCCATAGCCCGCACCTACCCGGATGCTCTGTCCAAGGCGGGTAAGAATCCCATCGTGATGTTCATCTACGGTGCGAATTACGACAAGGTAAGTGAACGCACCTACGAGGCCTTTGTCAAGAAGAACAAGATAGCGCCTTTCATCCGTCAGGCGGTGTTTCTGGAGATGCCGCTCTACCAGATGCCCAATGACCGCGAGAAGAAGGATATGGCCAAGCGCCTGGGCAACAGACGCCTGCCCGGTGGTATCTACAGCTACCCCTGCCTGGCTGTGGTCGATGCTCAGGGCAATCTCCGCGGCGTGGTGCAGGGACCGGAGCAGATGAAGGACCCCGAAATCGCACTGGAAGTGCTGAAAAAGCATATCGATAATTTCTACAAGCAGGAGAAACTGCTGGAACGTGCCGCCAAGGCCAAGGGCGACCGCCAGTCGGCGCTGCTGCTGGAGGCGGCGGATATTGACCTGAACATGCCCCGCGCCGGCCAGTCCGGCAATACCGCCATGGGGCAGCGTCTTGCCTTTGACCCGCTGGCAGTGGTGGAGAAACTGCAGACCATGTCCTACCCCGAGGCTAATGCCTACATCCGCCAGACCATGGCTCAGGGTGGCTATTCCAAGCTGCAGCGCCAGATGATGATGGCCGCCTATGCCGGCCACCTCCGCCGCGGTGGAGAGGGTAAATCCCCGGCTTCCAAGGAACGCCTGCGTGCGCTTTACACCGAAATGCGCAATATCGACCCCACTTCCACCTATGGTGCCTATGCCGAGGGAGCCCTCGTCATCTGGGTGGAGGGCGGCTCGCTGACCGACCAGCCCATCCCCACGGAAATCAACCGTGTGAATAAGAATGATGATGGCGGCGGCGGCTCCGGTTCCGGCACGGTTACTCCCGGCAAGACCGCTATGGGATCGGTCGTCGAGCCTGAGGAGGTCGGTGCAGTGGATGCCGATGCGGAGGAAGAACAGGAGGATGACTCCGACTTCCAATGACGGCATGGCCTCACTATTGACTTGATTTTTCAGGTCGGCGGGTGTAACATCCCCGCCGACTTCTTTTTATACGACTGCTATGCTGGGATTTATCGTTTATATTGCGTGTGCGTTGCTTCTGGTGGCCGGGTATCTGTGCTACGGCCGCCTGGCGGAGAAGGTGTACGGCGTGAATCCGGATATGTCCATGCCCTGTGTGACCCGGGCCGATGGCGTGGACTTCGTGCAGATGCCCACCTGGCGTATTTTCCTCATCCAGCTGTTGAATATCGCCGGTCTGGGGCCGGTGGTGGGTGCCATATCCGGCTGCTTGTTCGGTCCGGTGTCTCTGCTGTGGATTGTGCTGGGCTGCGTGCTCGCCGGTGCCATGCATGACTTCATGTCGGCCGCCATGTCGGCCACTCGTCAGGGCGAGAACCTGCCGGAAATTGTGGGCGCAGAGCTGGGGAAGGGCGCTCGTTACGGCATGCGCCTGGTCTGCATTTTCCTGCTGCTCATGGTGGGTGTGGTGTTTACTCTGCTGCCGGCAGGCATGCTGGGAAAGATGTTCGGCCTTCTTCCTGCAGAGGGCTGGAGCCTGATTATTCTGTTCTATTACTTCCTGGCCACCGTTCTGCCTGTCAATGCCATCATCGGGCGTATCTATCCCGTGTTTGGTGCCTTGTTTCTGTTCATGGCCGTCGGGCTGGCCATCATGCTGCCTGCCCGGGGCTATGAGGTGCTGCCGGATCTGGATTTCCTGAGCAACCAGCACCCGGCAGGTATTTCCATCTGGCCCATGCTGTTTGTGACCATCGCCTGCGGTGCCATTTCCGGCTTCCATGCCACGCAGAGCCCCATGATGGTGCGTTGCCTGAACAAGGCCGCTAACCTGCGCCGCGTGTTCTACGGCGCCATGATTGTGGAGGGGCTTGTGGCGCTCGTATGGTGCGTGGTCGGTCTCAGCCTGCGCGAGGTGATTATCAGCAATAATGAAACTCTTGGTCAGATGATTGTGCAGAACCCGTCCGCAGCGGTGCATGCTGCCTGCAATCTGCTCCTGGGCTCCACTGGCGGCATGCTGGCTGTGCTCGGCGTAGTGGTGCTGGCGGTCACCAGTGGCGATACCGCCATGCGTAGCTGCCGCCTCATGCTGGCAGATGTGATTCATGTAGGTCAGGCGCGTATGATGCCGCGTCTGGCGCTGGCAGTCCCTCTGTTTGCGGCGGTGGTCGTCATTTCGCAGCTTGATTTCTCAGTCATCTGGCGCTATTTCGGCTGGGGGAACCAGACTCTCTCCTGTATCACGCTGTGGAGCATAGCTGTCTGCCTGCGCCGCCGGGGCCGCAGCAGCGCCATGGCGCTGGTTCCGGCGCTGCTCATGACCTGCGTGTGCACCTCGTTCCTGCTGCATGCGCCGGAGTGCGCCATCCGCCTGCCACTCGGCATTTCCACCGCAGCCGGCTGTCTGTTGTCGCTGGTCTGCTGTGTGGCTTTTTACCGCTGCGCGCGTCCTGCTGCAGAGAATGCGGCCTGATGCGCGTTTGCCGCTTGATATGGTGGCGGATTTCTGCTAAAATGCAGCAACCTCAGGTATGGATAACCTCGATGAATACCAGAACAAGCGCAAGGCTGCGGAAGACCGCCGCCGCAAGCAGCGCAATGTGAAGGAAAAACCGACTAAGCACCGCACCCCCGGCAGCTGGTGGAAGCGCTTCCTGCTGCGCTGCTGTATCGTCATGGGGGTGGCCGCCATCACGCTGGGGCTCATCGGTTATGCCTTGTTCACCTCGGTCACGGCCAAGTACCAGAAGTGGGCAGAGGAGTTCAACCTGGAGGATATCAACAACCTTGACCACCCCTGTATCATTTTCGACCGCAATGGCGAGGAAATCGGCCGTATCTACGATGAAAACCGCAGTTACGTGCCTTTCGATAAGATTTCCCGCGCCATGATTGATGCCCTGGTGGCTCAGGAAGACAAGAGCTTCTGGACCCACAATGGTTTCGACCCGGTAGGTATCGCCCGCGCAGCCAAGGAAGCCGCCGCCGCCGGTGGTAATGCCAACCAGGGCGCTTCCACCATCACCCAGCAGCTGGCCCGCAACGCCTATGACCTGGAGCAGCGCACGCTGGCTCGCGGTGGCAGCCGCTGGGAGCGCAAGATTGTGGAAATCTTCCTCGCGATGCGTATCGAGAAAAAGTACGACAAGCGCCAGATTCTCGAGTTCTACATCAACCGCGTCTACTTCGGTCGCGGGTTCTACGGCATCCGCGCGGCATCGCTCGGCTACTTTGGCAAGGAACCGGCGGACCTCACTGTTCGCGAGGCTGCCAGCATAGCAGCCCTCATCAAGAACCCGGAAAACTACAACCCGCTGCGCAATCCGGAGCTGAACTGGAAGTGGCGCAACGACGTGATGGACCGCATGGTGCGCGCCGGTATGCTGACCGCCGGTGAGGCCGCCCGCCAGAAGAAGACCGAGCTCGGGCTCAACCCGAAACCCATCACCCGCAACACCTCGTTCCTGCACGCCATGGTGCAGAAACAGGCTATTGATATTTTCCAGAACCCCGAGCGCGGTGAGGAAATTCTGAAGAGCCGCGGTATCAAGATTTACACCACCATCGATGCGCCCATGCAGCGCGCTGCCGAGCAGAGTCTGCGCAGCCAGCTGGAAAAACTGGAATCCCGGGAGGATTATAACCACGTGCGCTTTGCTGATAAGAATGACCCGCGCTGCGCCCAGCACCGCTATGTGGATGGCGCTGTGTTTGTGGTCGATAACAGCACCGGTGGCGTACTCACCTATGTGGGTGGCCGCAGTTTCGACCGCGATAATTTCGACATCATCGAGAGCGGCCGCCGCTCCGTAGGCACGGCCATGCTGCCGTTCCTCTACATGTGCGCCTTTGATAACGGCTATTCTCCCTGTTCCCGCCTGCTGGATGATGCTCTGGATAACCGCCTGGCCGGTATCGGTGGCACCGAGGGTATTCTTGGCGAATGGGGCATGGAAGTGGAAAAGGGCCGCTACCTGGACTCCATCACCCTGCGCCAGAGCCTGGAGTGGTCCAAGATAGCCGCCAGCGCCCGCCTGGGCATTGCCCTGGGGTCTGATCCCACCCGGGGTGCCCGCTGTTTCCGCACCACGCTTGAGGAAGTGGGAATCACCCCGCCGCCGCGCAACCCCGGCAGCACCGAGCTCAAACCCCAGTACTATCCCCGCGTTTATCTCGGCTCTGAACCGGTTTCGCTCAAGGAAGTGACCATGGCCTACACCGTGTTCCCGAACACCGGCAAGCGCCCCATTGCTCCCTACGTCATCACAAAGATTACCGACAGCAACGGTAAGATTCTCTGGGAGAACCCGCTCTCTGTCACCCACCGCATGGTGCGCAGCACCTCGCCCTGTACCGCTTACCGTCTGCATTCCATCATGCGTGAATCCCTGGAGAAGGGGTCCGCCCAGCGCGTGCGCCCGCTCTTGCCCGAGACCTTCGGCGGTGCCGTGAAGACCGGCACCAACTACGATTTCTCGGACAACGCCATCTTCGGCTACACCAGCGAATTCACCTGCGGTATCTGGGTGGGCTATCTGAATGACCACCAGCCCATTTACCCCATGGCCTTCGGTTCGGATACCTGCGGGCCGGTGCTGGCCGCGGTGCTGGAGTCCGCCAAGGGCCGCTTTGAGGACAAGCCCATTCCGCTGCCCCCCGATACCGAGGAGGTGGAAATCTGCCTTTCCTCCGGTCAGATTGCCACGAACTTCTGTTTCGAATCCGTCATGAAGGACGGCAAGCCCGGCTACGTGCGCCCCACCTACCGCGAGTATATTCCCAAGGGCGATGTCTCCCTGGGTCAGTGCTCGATTCATGGCGACGGCAGCCCCTCGCTCATGGATTTCATGGAATCCCAGACCGGGCACATGAACTCCTCCCGTGTGCTGCCGGTGGTGCCGGTGCTGCCGCGCAGTTCCGCGCTTATCGGCGAGGACCCCTACGACTGCGACCTCACGCTCAACCCGCGCTATCGGGATGCCGGCGACCTGGCAGATGCCGCCGCCAGCACCGCCGAGGAAGTATCCCCGGCGGAGGATGAATCGCCGGAGGAGGTGGACGACCCCGCCATTGATACTGACCTGCAGATCAACGCCCCGCGCCCGCTCCGTCACCTTCCCCTCGTCCCCTTGCAAATCTGAACCCCAACGTCTCACCGCTCATGGATTCCCTCTCACATACCCTGGCCGCTACTCAGGATAAAGCCTTCGAAATCAATTTGGATAAGGGGGTCTATGGCTCCTTTGCCGAAATCGGTGCCGGGCAGGAGACCGCCAACTGGTTCTTCCGCTCCTCCGGCGCTGCCGGCACCGTCGCCAAGACCATCTCCGCCTATGATATGACCGTGAGCGATACGCTCTACGGACAGGCCCGCCGCTACGTGTCGGAGGAACGCCTCAAGCAGATGATGGACTACGAGTATAACCAGCTTGTGGCGCGCCTGGGCGAGAAACGCGGCAAGGATACCTGCTTCTTCGCCTTCTGCAACACGGTGAAGTGCAAAGGCTACCGCGACAACGGCCCCTGGTCCGCGTGGATTGGTGTGCGTTTCCAGCTCAAGCCGGAGCTGCCGCCCAGCGATTTCGTGATGCACGTGCGCCTGCTCGTGCCCGACCACGATGTGCAGATGCGCATCCTCGGCATTCTCGGTGTGAACCTGCTCTACGCTCTCTTCTACAAGCTCGATACCATGGACCTCTTCGTGAAGAGCGTGGGCGACAACGTGGACCGCGCCTTCTACGAAATCGACTTCATGCGCTTCTCCGGCCACAACTTCGGCATGTTCGATAACCGCCTCCTCGCGCTCGAGCTCGTGCGCTGCGGCATGGCAGAATCCGCCATGCTCTGCCCGGATGGCAGCGTGGCCCAGCCGGCGGATTTCCTCTACAAGCGCCCCATCGTGCTCATGCGCGGCAGCTTCCGCCCGCTCTGCAGCATTCACCTGGAAATGATGGACGCTGTGCGCGCCAAGTTCCTGGAAAGCCTGCCCGAGGCTCAGCACGACCGCGTGGTCGATATCTGTGAAATCTCTCTGCGCAACCTCCTGCGCGGGGACAATGTGGATATGCTCGAGTTCCTCGACCGTGTGGATGCGCTGGCCGCCCAGGGCAAGACGGTGATGGTGACTAACCTGGCGCGCTTCCACCGCATCTCTCACCTGCTGAGCCAGTACACCAAAGAACCCGTTGCCATTGCGCTTTCCATCGGCCTGCTCAACGAAATCTTCAAGGACAAATGGGCAGAGGACACCCCCGGCGGCATCCTGGCCACCATGGGCCACATCTTCGTGAACAAGACCAAGTTCTATGTCACCCCGTGGATTAACCGCTCCACCGGCGAGTTCGTGACCGCCGGCACCTACCGCGCCCCGGAGAAATACCACTACCTCTACCGCCACCTGCGCGAGACAGGCAGCATCATCGAAGTACCCTACTTCAACCAGAAGCTCCTCTTCCAGACCCCGCGTGATATCATCCGCATGATTCAGACCGGCGATGACCAGTGGCGCGACTACGTGCCCGAATCAGCCTGCCGCATGGTGGAACACATCAAGGAGGAGGTGAAGTGATGGACCTCCGCGCCGAATTCCCCATCCTTGCCACCCGCATCGGCAAGCGCCCGCTGGTGTATCTGGACAACGCCGCCACCACCCACAAACCCACCTGTGTGCTCGAAGCCGCCCGCCGCTACTACGAGCAGCAGAACTCGAACATTCACCGCGGTGCTCACTACCTCAGCCGCCTGGCTACCGAGGAGCATGAGGCCGCCCGCGAAACCGTCGCCGCCTTCCTCGGCGCCGCGTCGGCACGCGAACTCATCTTCACCAGCGGCTGCACCGCCGGCATCAACCTCGTGGCGCAGACCCTCGCGCTCTCCGGCCTTATCACCGCCGGCGATGAGATTATCGTCACCACCGATGCGCACCACTCCAATATCGTACCCTGGCAGATGCTCTGCGGCCGCACCGGCGCAGTGCTGCGCCCCGTGCCGCTTACCGCAGAGCTGCAGTTCGATATGGAGGCCTACCACCGCCTCCTCACCCCGCGCACCAAGGTCGTGGCCGTGCCCTATATCTCGAATGCCCTCGGTGCCATCAACCCCGTGCAGCAGATTATCGCCGATGCGAAGCGCAATAACCCCGCCACCCTCGTGCTGGTGGACGGCGCCCAGAGCACCGCGCACCTCCCGGTGAATGTGCAGGAGCTCGGCTGCGATTTCTACGCCTTCTCCGGCCACAAGGTCTACGCACCCACCGGCACCGGTGCCCTCTGGGGCAGGGAGGAGATTCTTGAGCTGCTGCCCCCCTGGCTCGGCGGCGGCGAGATGATCAGTGAAGTCACCTTCGAGCAGACCACCTACAACACGCTCCCCTTCAAATACGAAGCCGGCACCCCCAACATCGGCGGCAACATCGTCCTCGCCGCCGCCCTGCGCTATGTGCAGGAAATCGGACTCCCCGCCATCGATGCCCATGAACAGGCACTCACCAACAGCCTGTACGATGGCCTCCAGTCCCTCGGCGTGAACATCCTCGGCACCCGCGAAAACCGCGGCGCCCTCATCTCCATCACCGTCCCCGGAGTCCACCACTACGACCTCGGCACCCTGCTGGACCAGATGGGCATCGCCGTCCGCACCGGCCACCACTGCTGCCAGCCCTTCATGCAATCCCTCGGCATCACCGGCACCACTCGCTACTCCTTCGCCCTCTACAACACCCAGGACGATGTAGCCGCCGCCCTCTCCGCCACCGAACGCGCCCTCGACATGCTGCGCTAAATCCGACCACCGGGAGGATATCGCTAGCCAAGCCATAGCTATTGTCATATAGCGTAGGCTTGTCGAAACCCTGCAAAGATATCGTTTCCCCCGGAGCAGGGGGGCTGCTGGAGTTACGATTCAGATTTTGAAACACACAAGTTCATGCCGGGAAGTTGTGTGTAGTCACCTAATGGTGTGCTTGGTAGTTCTTCTTTTAATTCGTACACGTTGCAGCGGACATACTCGATATCTTGCCCCCCGATTGCACTACAAATCTTCGCATTTTTGATGTTAATGCGAAAATGCCAGAATTGGTCATGCAATCCATCAGAAAAATTGTCAAAACTTTCGACGAAAGTCTTGTATAAAATCTTTGCTGAAATTTTGAAGACAAAAATTTGGTTGTGTACTCTAACTTGAAAAGCACACTCATGATTCTTGTTTTTTATTATAGCCAAATAGCGTTTGGTAATAGCTATTTCTTTCAGCTTCTTATCGCAGTTGTAGGTTTGTAGAATATCACAATTGATAATTAATTTGTTATTCGGAGAAAGTGACTGTACTCTTTTTATTTTTAATCCATTGAATTGAGTGCCGTCAGCATCCAGTATGGATTTTTTCTTCTGCTTAGAAGAGTTCTTGTTAGAAAACCAATTAGAACGATGATCATCAATGTCAATCATGTTCTCTCTTATCCACGTTTTCAGCTTGCCTCTGTTTGCGGTTGTCCATATGTTGGTGAGACAATACAGTTTGCCTTTACACTTTAGATAATCGGAATAATAGTACTGAGCGGATTTTGTCCAATCTCTCCTACGAATTAATAAAGGGTAGCAAACCCCGAATACTTGATTGCTGAATTTGTATGTTTGAAATTTTTCAATCAGACTTTCAGGAAAATCTGGATGCTGTAATATGCTGCTCAATGCTAAAAAGGCCAATTGACCAGTTGTCATCTTCCGGTCTTTTAGCGCTTGCTCTATTTCTTTGAGTGGAGCTCGGCAATGTTGCAGACTGTGTAGTTTTTCTTTCATTTGGGTAGTGATTTGTATTACGTAAAAAATTATGTGCGCACAGGCCAGACGGATTGTGAACTACGAAGCCGTTTTCCCATGGCATCGCAGAGTCCTTCATTCTGCACCATCGTGTATTTGTAATGGGAAAATCCATTATTCTGCGCTTTGAGTAATTGCCTTACAGCTGCTGCGAACTTTCTCGCTTTCACATGGTCATGCATTTTATCTACATGACAGGCGTAGGCTGGTTCGTTCGATAATGCCTTAAACGATTTTACTACTCTATGCTTCTGCTGGTTCTTCTTTCTCTTCTTCATTGTGGGGCAGGAGGGTTATAGTGTGTATGGATTATATAGATATCTACACGTTTCGTAAGGGCAGGGTGGAATGGAGAATTTCCACTTTGTAACCATAATGTGCAGTTGTTGCACGAATACCACTGCATGCCCTTTTTGCGTTCAGTGTAGGTGAAGACATGATGCTTTTTACGAGGGTTTTCACAAAAGGGACAGGAATGTATGGTATTAAATGCCCATTAGAGGAGCGAATAGCGGTATTCTTGTTCCTTGTGCCTGCGTGCAAAATGATTCGTACTTCTTTTTCATGTGCATAGCATGAATCTTTGAACAGACTCCCTACTTCTGAAGTGAAATCCAGCATAGTGTGTTGTATCTCATTAATGACTTTATTTCTTTGTTCCTGATTGGAAGTTTGCCGATTCCAGATGTTTTCCAGGAGATTCAGGAACTCGTTGATGTAGTTTTCCTTTTTGATGTCATCATAGATGACTGGCGCTACGCACATTGAGCTGCATTTTTTTCGGATTCCCTTGCTGTCAAATCCGAGGCAATATCCATTATATTGTGATGATTTTGTGTAATTCATCCACAGCGGAATTGAATTTCCGTCTTCTGAAAATGAGGCAATAAATACGCCTTTATCTATACTAAGCCACGAGTTGTCACCTTTACATTCCAGAAGTCGATTGTTGAAATTTCTGACATGGTTGATAAATTCTGAATCCGCTTCTGATTTGTTTAAACAAATATCAATAATTTCGTGAATGTGCTTATGCTCAGTAGGGTCGTTGAGACAATCTCGTCTAGTGAACCAGAGTTTTGAAGTCCTCAAAATTTCATTTAGTCCAGAAGCACTCGTATAATGGTATATCGTGTCGGGATTGTTTTCTGGCTTTTGAATCTTACGAAGTAATTTTTCGTACGGTTCGTACAAGTTACCTAAGAAATCAGATGGAGCGTTCATGTGATTATCTATTTGTTACGTGCCATTTTGAACAACTTTGGCAAATAAGAGAAGCCTCCAGTATCTAAGAAGAGTACATGCTTTGAAGCATATTCTTCATCCGTATGTTGACTCAGGACTTCATCATCTTGTCGCGTGGAGGAGAGGATAACCGAGTTCAATATAATCGGATTATCGCAGTTCTGGTTTACTATCTCCTGCAAAGTTTTGATTTCCTTTGCAAAGTTTAATTTGGGGCTAGTGAAGGGAACATTGCGTAAGCCTTTCGGGTCAATAAACGTCAGGTATTGCAGTCCGGTAATCTTGTCAATAATCCACATCATGAAATCGGGATAAAAATTTCCCGCCTGAGCAAAGCCTATCCCTTTCAGCTTGTCGGCAGCATTACGCATCAGGTACAGGTCGACGTCCTCAAAGTATTCTCTCCCGGCGGGTGAATGATAAAACTCCTGCAAGTCTCGCACAAATTGTTCTTCGCTCGCAGCCCCCAAAGAAACAGGCTTATAGCTAAAGGGCAAATTGACCTTGCTGCTATCATAGAACAGAGGGGAATACAGATGCTGCTTGAACGCTATGACAACAAAGCCGGGAACCTTTTGCATCCAATGATTCACTTCGCTGAAAGGCACTTCCTCTTTTTCAACAATCTTCTGAAGTTCTCGCAGGTTTGCATTCCACAAGCGACCTTCATCGGTGTTGTCAATTTCAAACACATATTCAACTGGTATCCAGTTCTCATTCAAAGGTCGCATTTCCCGATGCTCATCTTCGTACACGGTTTGCAATCTCTTATAGAACTGATCCATGTAGGCAAGTATGAGAATCCTGAATAGTCGTTCTATATTACTCAATTTATCGAATGAGTCAAAGGTGACATCCTCTTTTCTTGTGCGCAGTTTATACCAGCCGTTTCCGCTATGCGCGAAGCTTATCAGCTTCTCCTTACTGATTGCGAGATTCCAATACCCATGCTGAGCTTTCTCTTTCTGTAATTCGCGATAGATACCATCCCAATCAAAAAAGGAAAATGCCCGTTCATCCAGCTTAACGTCTGAATCTATGGCTTTGCCGCTTTCTGTCTGGGTATTATCCGTGCGCATCATCTGCACATACGCAAAATCATCGTATGTTACTTCGATTCGTTTGACTTTATCTTCATACTCCCGAGGCAATTCAAACAGAGTGGCGTCTAGACTCTTGAATCCATTGGCCTGATTGAGTCGGTATCCATCCCTGATTTGCGGCACCATCAAGCCGGATGGAAAATGGTTTCTCCGAATCGGGAATTGCAGCGTCAGCACTTGGTCGAGTGTATGCACGCCCTCATTTTCCAGATAAGCCTTAAATTGAGCCATATAGTTGGCACGCACGCCGAATATTTGCAACGTTTCCAGATATTCCAGAAATGCATCTTTTGCGTGTACTTGTCGCTCTGTGAGGGTTGAACGTTTCAACGAGAAATCATATCCTCGTAAGCGCACACCTCGCCCAAATAGCTGAATAATCTGCGTTCCCTCCTTAACCCCCATGTTCAACAGGCCCATGGCAGATACACGCCAGCTTGACCAACCTTCAGTAAATTTTCGCGACCCTACCAGCAATGAAATCGTACTGTCTTCCTTATTGATGTTCGTGAAATAATTTTTGCTGAAGTCGTGTCTTTGAACAACATAACGCCCAGCTGAATCATTTTCCAATGCGTTGACAAGCTGCGAACCATCGCCAACTGTTACCAATCCGAAGGGGGCTGCTTCACCTACGGACAGCGTTATTTCACCGCTATCTTTCAACAGGCAGACCTTAAGCGTGGCGACATAGTCGGCATTGAATACCTTGTGCAACATGTCCTCGTATATCTCGGTTGCACTGCACCCCATCAGCGGCTTATAGCGCCCCTGCAAGGGATTGTTGTTTCCCATCTTGAGAATATCGGCTCCGCTCACTAAAGCGCGAAAAATATCCTCCACATCCTCACGTCTCCTTAATACGTCAGCATAGAACTCAACCACCCGCTTAACATCTGATGTTTCCGTGTTGACTGTATTACCCACAAAGATGCACAGGGGCTTGGCTACGCGAAAGCGCTTCATGACAGCCTCACTTTTCGCATATAAATAGTGCTGCTGATAATAGCTCAACAGATTTGCACACAAGTATCGGAACAAGTGTGCTTCATTGTCATCATCTGTCAGATTGAGTATAAAGGACTCTTTTCCGTAGCCATCTTCATAAAAAAAGCGGTACGAGTAGTCAAACAGGATGCTCTTGGCATATTCACTTTTCAATTCATTGGCCTGTTTCCCTGCAACAGCTTGCCCAAAGGTGGCTGAGTATTCAAAAGAGAATCCCTTTCGGCATAATAATTCTCGCGTTTTGCGATGTTCGCCGTCTTCCTTGGAGCTGCCGTGGTGACCTTCGTCTACTAATACAAGATTATTACCCTCAAAACTCAGGGCATAAAAGCTCTTTTCGCCTTTCTTTTTGGTCGAATCATCGGATATCAGCTTTACGGAGTCTACGACGTAAACGGTTTCAATACCCTGGGGGCGGAATAGCCCCATCTCGCACATCAATTCTGCTGAGATGCCGGACATCGCCAGCTCCTGAACATGTTGGCGAGAAAGACCCTCATTGGGTGTAAGCAGGATGATTCTGTCCGGCAATCTTCCGGCCTTGTTCGCATACTCCAGATATTGCAGCAGGTTCACATGCAACATGAGGGTTTTTCCTGCACCCGTAGCTTCCCAATAGGCTATTTTCCGCAGCGTTTCTTCCGTGAATATCGGAGCATCAGCCGGGGCGTCTTTGTATGCCACAATTCGGTTCTTCGGGTTAGCCTGATTGTACTCGCTTGCTCGCTCGTTTAATTCGGCCAGAAACTCCGTCCGATGATTGAAGAACCAATCCAGATACAGCTCCGTTACCAGCAGGGTAAGATACTGGAAATATTTCATATCCAGCGTTTTACCCTCTTCCTTATTGCGTTGTTCCGTTATTCTGTTCCAATGGCGAACGATGTTCTTGTCGTATCGTGTAAAAGCGTGTCGTTCTAGCCTGTTCATGTTGAACAAGGTGCTATCCATCAACTCATGAAAAAAGCGAGTGTGCCCGCTTTCGGGATTGATTCCCTCTAGTTCTTTCCTGTTTAACGCGCGTTGTAAGATACGAAAGTCGCTCCCTTGAAAGAAGCTCCTCGCCCACCGTGCCAGTATCAGCATGCCATGGAATTGCTGCATGCCCATCTTCCCGGCTTTCTCTTTTACTTTCTTGCCGCCGGGCTTGCTTGTTGCCGCTGTCCTCGCCATGATTTTATTCTACCTCGAACATTCTGGTCAGGAACTCTTCTTCTATGGAGCGCACTTTTAATTCCGGGGTATCGTTTTCGCTCCCCAGCTTCTTGTTTGCAATGCTGTGGTCACCATTGACATAAATGGTGGCAAATTCACTGTCTCCCGGGCGTATGCCTTTTTTCTCCAACAAGTTGTTCAGTTGAGACGGACATATCTTGCCACAATCGCGCCATACAATGAGCACAGCCGCACCATTCCTCATTTTACCTTCCACCATAATGTAGCCCTTGTCGATATGGCGTTCCTGAGATTCAACACGAATCCCCAGCAGGTAATTGAAGGTTTCCACCAAGTCTACCTTTCGACTTTCACTAGCCCCGCTGGAATCTACGGCGATCTTTAAGCAGTAATCAAAAGGCTTGCGGAATGAATCTGTGTTAATGATGGAGCCGCGACTTTCAATATCCAACATGTATTTGAGCAGATACTGATCTTGCATCATGGTATCATACATGTCATCACTTCTTGCCTCTTGCAGTTCTATATTGTTCAGGGTGTCTTCGTAACTTTCTAAGCGCATGTACTTGAAACAATGGGAGACACCTTTGTCGGCCGTTACAGGCTTGCCGTCTTTCCAGTCTGGAGAAAATGCAACTTTTTTTATGCGAGGCATCAGAACAGCATTAAAGTGGTCACCCATTTCCACCAATATGTATTTGCGATTACCTCCATCTTCCCGGTTGAGGTTAATTACGGCATGCGCAGTCGTTCCAGAACCGGCGAAATAGTCCATAAACAAATCGTCATTCTCTGTCCAGCTTGAAATCGTTTCGGCAATAATTGTTTCATCCTTCGGATAACCAAAATCACTCATACCGAGGATATGTCTAAGCCGTTTAGTTGCAGCTCTTCCGTCTTTATAAAGAACACTGTATGGGGCTGCATATTCGTTGTCCTTTAAATATGATTTAACGCAAGGGACTTTTTGTTCATCTTCACCAAAATGAATCATGTCAACTGCTATCATCTCAGCCATTCTTTCAGGCGAAGCATACACCCAGCCCCGAGCAGGCATTTTCACAGGCTTTTTCGTTACTGGATGCAATACCTCATAGGTAGGACCACCACCGCCAGGCCAAGAAATATCGGCAGGAAAATATATCCCCCGAGCATCTACACACGAGTAATGCTTATGAGCCTTAGCCGGATCAGAATCAGGCAGTGATTTATACCATAACTTCAATTCCTGTGTTATTTTGGCATAATCTTCGCCGTATCGCTTCTTGAGTTTTGCGTATTGAGCGTAGATGTCATCTAAACCTTTCTTTTTTTGTCGCCACTCAATTTTGCAAGCATCCAAAAGCGCTTTAGAACGCGCATAACAGACCATATATTCGTGAGAGACTGATACCAGCCGTGAGTCATTCTTTCTACCAGCCGCCCATATAAAATCCGCTATGAAATTATCAGCCCCCCATGTTATATCGAGAGCCTTATGTAAATCTACCAATTCAATCTCATCAATAGAAGCAACAAGTGCACCACGCTCCGTAGAAAAAGACGAACCTAACGCCAATCGGTCGACAATCATGCTCATCCAAGAGGAATGCTTGTATGCATCCTTATACAGAAAGCCATCGTTCCCAGTATTATATGGAGGGTCAATATAAATCGCATCTACATCGCGTTCATATCTGGTTTTAATGAGACGCAAAGCCCCGAAATTTTCCGAATGAATCAGAAGTCCATCACAACGTTCATCCAGATTCTCAATAGAAGACAGAAGTTTCGCCTTGAACGCTTCATCAAAGAAACGGGTATCGACCATACGCGCATCCGTAATCAAGGAAGCCTCCGTTGTATTCAGCTTGCGCCATTCTTCCAGTTGCCTCGAATTAGCTAACACTTCAGCATGAAGTTCCTTAGGCACCAAGTCCATGGTGAGACAGTAATCACACTGCACCACAAACTTCTTCTTGAGCCAGAGTTTTTTCTGGAAGTTTTCAATTTGAGCCATGAATACTATGAGCTCCGTGGCAATGGCTCGCACGGCCTGAATCATGCGTAAGTTCTTCTCGATTTGGGAGAAAGCGGATGCATGCTGAATGTCATCCAGATGCATCATTTCATTCTTGATGTAGAAGTCCAGCTCACGCGCGAGGAACCCCTGAAGGTCCTTGTGAATGAAATAATCGCTGGTGTTCTTGGCTGTATAGGCATCCAGATACTTACGGAATAATTTTCGATGCTTATCCTTTTCCGTGGGGGCAGGTGAATCCAATTGGGCAAAGCGCTCAAACAATTTCACATCGGCAGAAAGAGCTGCAAAGAATGCAGTTGTTGCAGCGTCCGACTTTTCTTTTTGCTTCGTTCCTTTCTTGAAGCGCCGATACTGGAAGTAAACGTACAACTCACCCGCTTTTTCCTCGAGCGGAGCAGCCGGATAACTCCCCGGTTCTTCCCCCTCAGCCTCGGCCGGATTCCAAAGAACAAAACAACGTACAGCATCGTTGTCCTTTATGTTGTCTTTTGTCAATTCTGCAGAAACAAGACGAAAATGCACCTTAGCACCATCTGGGAGTGTGAAATCATAGTTCGAAAAACTTTCACCGGATTTGACATAGTACTGGTCAGCATTTGCCCAATGGAGTTTTACCTCCTCGCCACTATAAGGGATAGCGTAGGTATCACCCTTATATCGACGCTGAGAGATAAAGTCTCCCTTGTCATAGTATCTGCTGAAAAAAGTCAACAGATGCGAGTATACTTCGCTCTCTGCTTGCAGCGAACCGGAACAATCCGCAAGCTTATCTTTCAGTTCACGCACTTTGGGGAGTACAGTCGGATCGTCTATCCCCAGTTGTCGCGCATTTTCGATTGCCTCTTCCAAGGCATTTTTCAAGGCTATTTCTTCAGCTGCGGCATTGCCCGCAAGTATAGTCTGTACCTTAGCAGCAAGACGATGATTCAGAAAATCTTCGATTTGAGTGCGACGGGCACGCAGGATGCGGTGGATACCGAAATCAAGTTCCGGTTTATCTATCTGGAAGATTTCTTTGAGTTTTTCGACGAGAGAGGAGAACTGAGGTGACATGGTGTAAGGTGTTAAATAATGCTCCAATGAATGGTGAAAAGAGTTTCTCGGGACAGCTCCGGTACAAGTTTGCGTTGCAAGGAATCCAACAGTTGGTTGCGTTTTGCATCGGTCTCGTCCTCAACGTCATCGATTAAGCGGCGGGCTCTACGAATATCGCGGCGTATTTTATCGAGTTCCTTTTGCAAGGGTTCTTGTTCATCCAGCGTTTTAGCGTGACGAATACTGCGCTCAATTTCCAGCTTTTTGGTTTTCAGCACATCAACTTTATGCGTAGCGGCAGCAATTTGGTCTTCGCTCCAGCGATTCAGCTTTTCCGTAGCCTGAATGAAATGCGCATTATTGGCCTCGCCTACTTCGTTTGCGGTAGCTTTAGCGTATTGGCTTGCGTTTGCTGATAAACGTGTGGATAAAGCTTCGGGCATAACCAAAAGGGCATCGCAGTCTGTTGCAGAAACATCAAACAACTTGGCAATGGTCTCCGCATCAACAACGGCACCATCACCTGTCAGCGCAGAGAACAACAAGAACTCCTGTGCATCGATACTTTTCAGTATCAGCCGATCCAAACGCAAATACCCGCTCTTACCTTTCAGTTGTTCAACAACGGAAATCTTCCCTTGATAGGATGAAATATCGAAAGTGACTTGTGCGTATGGCGTGTCCAATTTTCTCGCTTCAGCAAGTACCCACTCACCCAAAGGGGAATTGGGTCGATAGGGAAGAAGTTCACCGCCTTGTTCCTTTCTATCGTAGGAATACCGCCCGGCACGAACACTTGGCAGGGGAGAGTCAGATAACACGAAGGTCTTGGATTCAGGATCAAAAACGGCTCGGCTGCCCAGCACCTTTTGGGTAAGTTCGATAAAACGCTTTTCGCCCTTTGAGAGATACAGCCCGGCATATTCCGGGTCAATCTTCAGATGCTGGCGTACATCTTCATCAAGATTTTCAATGACCGCCTTACAGGTAGCTGCACGTTGAGCTGTGATTTGCTCCTGTAATTCCTCCTGCAACTTATCGAACGCGGATTCAATTTCTTGCGGCGTACGACAAAGACGGAGGATTTCATGAATACGCCGTTCAAAAGATTGCCCGGATTGATCGATGAACCCAAGCACATCATTGGATGCGCCGAAGATACCCTCGAACAGGTTGAATTTATCTCGCAGAAGCTCGAATACTCGCACGTCTGCCGCATTGCGCGTGTTGCAGAAATTGATAACTACGACATCGTGTTTCTGGCCATAGCGATGGCAGCGACCGATGCGCTGTTCCACTCGCTGTGGATTCCACGGCAAATCGTAATTCACAACCATGGAACAGAATTGGAGGTTGATACCCTCAGCCCCCGCCTCTGTAGCAATGAGGATTTTAGCCTTGTTTCTGAACGCATCAATCAGGGCATGACGCATCATGATGGGTTTGGAAGAGCCATCATCCGGGTGCGCCGCCTTATAATCCTGATAGATGGCTTCGGACGTGGCATCTTTCTTACCGCCACCGGAAAAACACACAACTTGACCGGCATACCCGTTGCTTTCTAAAAACTCTTTCAGGAACAACATGGAACGGCGTGATTCCGTGAAGACAACAGCTTTTTGTTCAGCCCCCAATTCCTGCAACTTTTCCCAACCTACTTTTAGGGCAACGAGAAGCTGAGTTGTTTTAGTATCCGCGCCGATTGTTTGTCCCCGACGAATGAAGCTCTGCACAAGCTGTATTTCTTCCTGTAGCTTCGACATCTCAATCGGGCGTTCGCCATCATCGGTGTCTGCGATTTCCTCGCTGCCGTATTCTTCCTCATCCTCTGCGATTTCTTCCAGAATATCAGGGTCGTCCTCAAAGATACGTTCCAGTAGGCGTTGATTGTTTTTATCGAGTCCGCTTTTTAACGAAAGTAAACGAGACAAGATACTTTGTAATGTGCCAATTAAAGCGGTGGTGGATGAAGCCATTACCTTGCGCACAACCAACGTGAGCATTGTACGTTGACGCGGAGGGAAAGCATAAGAGGTTTCATCTTGTAAATAAGTGGAAACATCTTCGTAAAGCTGATTTTCTCTGTCGGAAGATTCGAAAGTCTGAGTAATGGGGATTCTGTCTGTATAGCGAACAAATGCACGGACATCTTTACGTAGCGTACGCCAGCAAAACTCGCTGAGGCGTTGGCGTAACCCCTCGATGTCACCACCACTATTTGCATAGCGGGAACGGAAACTGGGTAGGTCACCAAAAGCAGAATCATCCAGCAAGGTTGCTATGCCGTAAAGTTCGGTCAGCGAGTTTTGCAGAGGTGTTGCTGTCAGCAGCAGCTTGCGTCTATCCGACAATGCCCAACGTAAGGCCTGTCCAACGCGATTGGACTCCCGGTAAGAATTGCGCAACTTGTGCGCTTCATCCACAACGACGCAATCCCAGGCAACAACTTTCAGTTGCTCACTCATACGCGCTGCATATTGGAACGATGATATGCAGATGGACTTGTCTTCATAAGGATTCATCAAACCCTGTTTGTTCAGCTCGCGAGCAGATTTTGCATCCACAATCTGCACAGGCAGATTAAACTTGTCTTCTAGTTCACATTGCCATTGCTTTCGCAGAGACGCAGGACAAATGATGAGTAGATTTCGTTTTTTCTCAGCCCAAAGTTGACAAAGAACCAACCCCGCTTCAATAGTCTTACCCAAGCCTACCTCATCAGCCAACAATACACCTTGAGAAATGGGGGAACGTAAAGCAAACAAGGCAGCCTCAACCTGATGAGGGTTCAAATCAACAGAAGCATTGAGCAGTGACTGTGTCAGACGCTCAACACCTTGGCCTCCTTCACGAGTGAGAGAGTGGGCGAAAAACTTGGCATGGTAGTTAGTGATAGATATCATGGCAGCCTTCGAAATCGTTGTAAAAATACTCTATCCCCGCTTTATGCGGAGCTTGCAATCTTTTCGCGCGCGCCCGTATTTATATCAGCTTTCTGTATGC
>JAZRBC010000210.1:0-20251 GCA_045634905.1 Akkermansia sp. | reverse complement strand
GGTCATGGATAATGAAGCGCTGTTCGTTGATATCGGTGCTTCGTGCGCAGATGAAGTGGCTGCCTGCGGAATCCGCATCGGTTGCGCGGTGACGCCCGATGTGCAGTTGCAGCAGCTGGAGGTGCCCCACCGCTGGATGGGTAAGGCTTTTGATAACCGCGCCGGTGTGTATTGCATGATTGAGGTGATGCGCCGCTTGCCGGGGGAGGAACTCGACTGCACGCTGGACGCCATCGGCACGGTGCAGGAGGAAGTGGGTACCCGAGGTGCCCGCGCGCTGGAGCAGACTCCGGATCTGGCCATTGTGCTGGAGGGACCGCCTGCGGATGATACCTATGGGCAGAATGGTGTGTGCCGCCAGGGGGTGCTGGGCAAGGGGGTGCAGGTACGCCTGTATGACCCCACCAATATCACCCCGCCTGCGCTGGCTGATATGGTGCTGGAGCTGGCGGAGCAGGGCGGTATAGCCTGCCAGCCTACGGTGCGCCGCACCGGCGGTACTGATGCCGCAGCCAGCTACCCGCACTGGTATGGCTGCCCGGCTATTGTGTTCGGTGTGCCGGTGCGCTACATTCACTCGCACAACGGAATTCTGGATGACCGCGACCTGGAGGCTTGCATTGAACTGACCTGTGCGCTGGTGCGCAATGTGAGCAAATGAGCATGTCGCGTGAGAGCTGGGTGGACTGTGCCCGCACGCTGGCCATGTTCTTCATCATCTGGCTGCATGCGGCTGCGGCTCCGACTTGGACCGGGAAGGTGGTGGGTGGTGGTATAGCCCTGTTTTTTCTGCTGGCGGGGTATTTTCTGCCATCGGCCGCGGTGCCGGTGCTGAAGCGAACCGGGCGGCTGGCGCTGGCCTGGGCCTTGTGGTCGCTGCTGAGTGTGGGGTTTCTGCTGGTGTTCAAACCCCATACAGACATTACCTGGCAGCGCGTGGTCGGCTGGGGGGTGGCGGCGTATAACACGCCTCTGTGGTTCCTGAAGACGCTGGTTTTCTACCAGCTGGTGGCGGCGGCGCTGCTGGCAGCGAGGCTTCTGCCGCGTTATGCCTGGGTGCTGGTGGTATTTCTGGCTTTGTGCAGTTATACCACGGCGCCATCCCAGCACCTGACCGTGCGCTTTGATTATTTCTGGATTTTCCTGCTGGGTTTTGCGGCGAAGTCTGCCTCGGTGGAGACGGTGCGCGCGTACGTGTGGAAGAACTGGTGGCTGCTGCAGCTGGCGGTGCTGGGGGTGTTTCTGCAGCCGGAGTGGCTGGAGGAATATGCGGATTTTGCAGATGTATCGTGGCGGCACTGCAACCTGCCGCTGTGGAATCTGGCCTTCATGCTGCAGTTTCTGCTGATTTCGGCTGGTCTGGCTGGGGTATGGCCGCGGGCTGCGGCGTTTCTTGCCACCAGCGGGCGGTGGATGCTGTTTATCTACGCAGGGCATTCGTATCTGCTTTCGCCGCTGTACCAGTGGGAGAACCTGCGCTGGGCGTGGAATGTGTGGGTTCCGCTGCTGGTGCTGCCACTCATGACGCTGGCCGCTATGCGGCTTACCCGCCTGTTTCCGCGGGGCATGGCGCTGCTTCAGGCGCGCCGCTGGTCGTGAATGCTATTGACCGCGGCGGGAAAACAGGCTATTATAGCCCCGCATGTACGAGCAACTCTATTCCCTGATTCAACAATGCGGCACCGTAGGTGTCACGGCTCATTTCCGGCCGGATGGCGATGCCATAGGCTCCACGCTGGCGCTGGGCCTGGCCCTGCAGGCCATGGGCAGGAAGGTTTATATGTGGAATGAGGACGGTGTGCCTGCCCGCTATGCCTTCCTGGAGGGGGCAGAGCAGATTCAGCCGCTGCCGGATGAGGTGCCGGCTGACCTGGAAATGCTCATCTGCGTGGACACGGGTGACTGGAAGCGCCTGGGCGACCGCACGCAGCAGCTTTTTGCCGGCTTCCCGAAGATAGTCAACATCGACCACCACGGCACCAATACCCGCTACGGGCATGTGCATGTCATTGAGCCGGAGACGGCGGCCTGCGCTTATGTGCTTTTCAATATCCTGAAATCCTGGGGAGTGAAGCTGACCAAGGCCATGGCTGATGCGCTCTATGTGGGTATCAGCACGGATACCGGTTCGTTCCAGTACGGCAGCACGACTCCGGCGGTGATGCACGCTGCGGGCGAATTGCTGGCCGCGGGGGTGGATGTGGCGGATGTGAACCGCCGCGTGTACCAGGAGGTGCCGTACACGGCGCTGCTGATGCAGCGCGAGGTGCTGAACCACATGGTGGTGGAGTGCGGCGGTAAGCTGGCCCACTATTCCATGCCTGCCGGTCGCAAGGCGGAGCTGGGGGTGGGGCTGGAGGACACCAAGGATCTGGTGGATGTGGTCCGCGTGCTGCAGGGGGTGAAGGTGGCTGTGATTTTCGAGGACCTGGACGATGGCCGGGTGCGTATGTCGCTGCGCAGCAAGGACCCTGCCATCAGCGTGGCGGCGATTGCGGCGCAGTTCGGCGGCGGTGGGCATGCCATGGCGGCCGGTATCCGCATGCGTGGCCCGCTGGAGGTGTGCCGCGAACAGGTGCTGAACGCCATCAGAAAGGAGCTGAGCCATGAGTGATGAAGCGCCGAGCGGGGTGCTGCTGGTGGATAAAGACCCCGGATTCACCTCTCACAATGCCGTGGCACTCTGCCGCCGGATTCTGCAGACTAAGAAAGTGGGGCACTGCGGCACGCTGGACCCCATGGCCACGGGGATGCTTATCGTGGTTATCGGTAAGGCGACAAAGATGCAGGATCTGCTGATGTGTGAGGATAAGGTGTATACCGCCACGATGAAACTGGGGGTGGAAACCAACAGCCAGGATGCCGATGGCGAGGTGGTGGCCGAAAAACCGACCACTGGCATTTCGGAGGCCGATATCCGCGCGGCATTTGAGTACTACTGCGGCGAGTTTGACCAGGTGCCGCCTATGTATTCGGCGGTGAAAATCAATGGAGTTCCCTGCTACAAACTGGCCCGCAAGGGAAAGGAAGTGGAACGCAAGGCACGCCACGTGGCGGTGCTGGATTATGAGATTACCCGCATTGATCTGGCTGCTGCCGAGGTGGATTTCCGGGTGCACTGCACAAAAGGTTTCTATGTGCGCACCTATGCCCACGATATAGGGCAGCGCCTGGGCTGCGGTGCCCACCTGACGGCGCTGCGGCGTATTCGCAGCGGGCATTTTGATATCGCCGAGGCGGTGGATGTACCCACGCTGAAGGCTGCGAGTCGCGAGGAACTGCTGGCGCGCCTGCTGCCGGTGGAAAAGGTGTTGGCTGACAGAGCATGATGAAGGTGCTGCATTCCATGGAAGAGCTGGCGACGGTGAACCGGGCGGTTCACTGGGCCATGGGCTTTTTCGATGGAGTGCACCGCGGGCACCGGCAGGTAATTGAATCCTCCGCCACGCCCGGGGCGCTGAGGGGTGTGCTCACTTTTGCGCAGCACCCGCTGGCGCTGCTGGCACCGCAGAAGCAGCCGAAGTTGATAACTCCCACTCCGGCGCAGAAGCATGCCTTGCTGGAGGCGCTGGGAGTGGATGTGCTGCTGGAACTGCCTTTTACCCGGGAACTGGCGGCCATGGCTCCGCGGGCTTTTCTGGACATGCTGCGCTCTGCCTGTCCCATGGCGGGGATTTCTGTGGGGCGTAACTGGCATTTCGGCCGGGGCGGGGCAGGTGATGCCGCTTTGGTGGAGCAATATGCGGCGGAATATGGGCTGCGTGCCTGTGTGCAGACGCTGGCTGAACACGAGGGTGAACGCATCTGCTCAAGCCGGATTCGTGAATTGCTGGAAGCCGGCAGGTTGCCGCTCGCAGAGGCGATGCTGGGACATGCTTTCAGTATAGCCGGGGTAGTGGAGCCCGGGCAGAAGCTGGCCCGGCAGCTGGGATTCCCTACGGCGAATATCCGGGTGCACGGGCAGGCAGTGTTGCCACCGGCGGGCGTGTATGAGGTGCGGGTTCTGCTCGATGGCGTGCCGCAGAGGGGAATTGCCAATCTGGGGCTGCGCCCCACGATTCAGGAAGAGCGGAAAATCGTGCGCCTGGAAACTCACCTGACGGGGTGGAGCGGCGATTTATATGGCCGCGCACTGGTGGTGGAGCTGAGGCGTTTTCTGAGACCGGAGAAGAAGTTCTCTTCTGTTGAGGAGCTTCGTGCCCAGATTGCGGCAGATGTTCAGATGCTGTGATTCACGGCAAACTGCTCTCCCAACTTGTGTGAGGTGGCAATGGCGCGGGTGATGTAGCTGAGCCCGTTTTCCACAGCCTGCTCCAGGGGCTGCCCCTTGGCCAGGAAGGCGGTGATGGCGCTGGAGAGGGTGCAGCCGGTGCCGTGGGTGGAGATGCCCTCGGTGCACGGGTGGCTCCAGCGTAGAGCGGGCTTGCCGGGCTGTACCAGAATATCGGTGCAGGTGCTGCCGCCTACATGGCCGCCTTTGGCCAGAATGGCGCATCCATAGCGTGCGCAGAGGTCGTTGGCGGCGGCTTCCAGTTCTTCCACGGTGGTGATGGGCGCGGTGCCGGCAAGTTTGGCGAGTTCATCGCCATTCGGTGTGAGCAGGGTAGTGCGGGGAATGAGTACTTCCTCGTATACCGCGATGGCTTCCTGCAGGATGAGGGCTTCGCCCGCTGTGGCTATCATGACCGGGTCGACCACGATGGGACCGTTGAAATCTTTGAGCGCTGCCACTGTGGCGCGCACGATTTCCGGCGAGTAGAGCATGCCGGTCTTGATGGCACGCACCGGGAAGCTGCGGAGGCAGATGTCCACCTGCGAGCCGACGAATTCCGGCTCCATGGCCACGATGCCTTCCACGAGCCCCGGAACCTCGCTCACCACGCAGGTGACGGCGGTGAGGGGGTAACACCCCAGCGCAAATCCGGTCTTGAGGTCGGCTTGTAATCCGGCTCCGGCGGAGCAGTCGGAGCCGGCGATGCTGAGGTAGACGGGCGTACTCATACTTTTTTTAACGGAAGGATGCTTCAAGTGCAGCGGCTGCCTGAAGCAGGCGGGTTTCGGCAAAATGCGGAGCCAGCAGCTGGATGCCCACCGGGTGTGCACCCCCGGCCACCGGGGTGGGGATGGAAATGCCGGGAAGGCCTGCGAGGTTGGCAGGAATGGTGTAGATATCTGCCAGGTAGGTCTGCAGCGGAGTCATGCTGTCATCAAACAGCTTCGGGGCACTGGTGGGGGCCACCGGCCCGAGGATGAGGTCCACCTGACCGAATGCGGCTGCAAAGTCACCGGCTACCAGGGAACGGACTTTCTGCGCCTTGGCGTAGTACGCATCATAGAAACCGCTGGAGAGCACGTAGGTGCCCAGAATGATGCGGCGCTTCACCTCGGGGCCGAACCCGGTCTCGCGGGTTTTGCTGTAGAGATCATCCAGCCCGTTGGTGCCGGCGGCGCGGTAGCCGTAGCGGATGCCGTCGAAGCGGGAAAGATTGGAGGAGGCTTCGGCGCAGGCGATGATGTAGTATGCGGCCACAACGGCTTCGGCGTGGGGCAGGGAGATTTCCACGATTTCGGCACCCAGGTCGGTGAGCTTCTGCACGGCCTGCTGCAGGGCGGTGGCCACGGCGGGGCTGTTGCCGCTGGAGAGGTATTCCTTGGGCAGGCCGATGCGCATGCCCTTGATGTCCTTGCCGAGCCCGGCGGAGAAATCTTCCGTTGCCACGGTGGAGGAGGTGGAGTCCTTGGCATCGTGACCGCAGATGGCGTTCAGGATGGTGGCGGCATCTTCCACATTCTGTGTGATGGGACCAATCTGGTCAAGAGAGGATGCGAAGGCCACCAGACCATATCGCGAGACGCGGCCGTAGGTGGGCTTGATGCCGACCACGCCGCAGTGCGAGGCTGGCTGACGGATGGAGCCGCCAGTATCGGAACCGAGGGCGGCAATGGCCATGCCGCCGGCTACGGCAGCAGCTGAGCCGCTGGAAGAACCACCCGGCACATGCCCGGGAGCAGCGGGATTCTGGGTTTCGCCGAAAGCGGAGTTCTGGCCGTAGGAACCCATGGCGAATTCATCCATATTGGTGCGGCCGAAAGGAATGGCGCCTGCAGCGGTGAGCCTGCTCACGGCGGTGGCATCGTAGGGCGATACGAAGGACTCGAGCATGCGGGAGGCGCAGCGGGTGGGCTGGCCGAGCATGGCGATGTTGTCCTTCACGGCGATGGGAATGCCACCGAGAGGCCGGCTGAGGTCTGCCTGGGCGGCAGCGGACAGAGCAGCTTCCTTGTCCCAGGAAAGACAGGCGTTGATGCCCGGGTTGCGCTGCTCCATGGAGCGGGCGACTTCCTCCACCAGTTCGGTGGGGCTGATGGCTCCGCTGGTGAGTTGCTTGCGCCAGTGTGAGATGGTTCCGATGAGCATGACGGGAGAAAGAAAGGGTTAGTGTGCGGATTCTACAACTTTGGGGACACGGAACTGGCCGTCTTCCTGGGCGGGGGCGTTGGACAGGGCGGCTTCATTGCTCAGGCTGCAGCCGGGGGTGTCTTCGCGCAGCGCATCGAATACCGGAAGCGGGTGATACATGGGCTCCACGCCGGTGGTGTCCCAGCGGTCGAGCTGCTCCACATAGGCCAGAACCTGGTTCAGGTCCTCAGAAAAACGGGTGGTTTCCTCGGCGGTGAGTTCCAGTTTGGCCAGCCGGGCGATGTAGGCGACATCGATACGGTTGTTCGTTTCCATGATTATGATGGTATTACGCGTGAGTGAGTAGATAGATGGTGAGCGTGTAGAGCCCCCAGATGGAGCCGATGAGTACGGCCAGAAGAATGAGGTTTTCCATGAGGACGCTGCGGTGCGCAGGGGCTGCCCCGTTGAAGGTGACCTGCTTGCGTTTTAATCCGCGCCGCCGCTCCAGAACGTCCTCCTGCGGCCCCAGGGTATTGGCCGGATAGCGGCGCTGGTGGTCACGATAGGGTTGGGATGCGCTGCCGGACTGGCGCATGTTGCGGCGGAGTTCCAGCTCGCGGAGACGGTCGTATGAGGAGGGCGGGTATGGCATGTGTGCAGGAGGCGAAAAGAGTGAGAAACAGTATCAGCGATGAGTGACCAGGAGGTAGATTCCCCAGGTCAGTACCATGAGCAGGAAAAGGGGTAAGTGGAAAAAGAAGCCTTTGCACAACTGGTCGCGCAGGGAGTCCCAGCGAAGACCGGGGCGTGCATCGGACCCGGGTTTGTGGCGGAATATCTGAGTATGGCGATAGCGGGGGGCGCCGGCATAGGCTTCCTCAAAATCATTTTCGGCGCGTTCGAGTTTGGGCATGGCCTCCCGCAGCCGGTCGTTGAACCCCTCCGTGCTCCAGGTTTGTGGCTGCATGGAGGAAAGTATCTGCAGATGGCGCTTGAGACATTCGTTCACCTGGGTGATTTCGGCTTGTTCGCGGTCCATGGATTCCAGCTCTTTCTCAAGCCGCCGCACGGCGTTGTGCAGCTTCATGCCGATTTCATTCAGGCTGTCATTGAAGAGTACTTTTTTCTCGTTGCTTTCCTCCAGCTCGCGGCGTTGAGCTTCCCATTGGGCTCGCTGGGCTTCATAGAATTCTGCCTGCTGCCGGGCCTGCTCCATCTGCTGCCTCATCTGCTCCGGTGAGTGCATCTCTCCGTCGGCCATGCGCGGATTCAACTCCATCTGGCGGTAGGCTGTGGGTTGTTTCATCATGGAGGAATGAGGTCTTTAGGAAAAGTTAAATGTTTTCGCCTGAGTTGTCAAGTCTGGATGACGGATTCGGATACTAAAATCGGCAGAGACGACTGGCGACTCTGCCGAAGGGAAGGGGAGTACGGGCGACGGGAATCGAACCCGTGTCTCATGCTTGGGAAGCACGCGTCCTACCATTGAACGACGCCCGCATGTGGTGCGCGGCGATTCTATCTCAGGTGGAGTGAAGTGTCAAGGAAAATTCAGAAAAAATAAAAAATGTGCGATATTAGACTTGTCAGCATGGGTGGGTGTGTGGTATTCTACGTCCAGTAGCGCGGGTATAGCTTAATGGTAAAGCTCCAGCCTTCCAAGCTGATCATGCGGGTTCGATTCCCGCTACCCGCTTAACGTCAATACGAACAAATGCATATGAAAAAGGTTCTCACAACGATAATGTTGGCTGGTATGCTGGCCGGGCCGTTGTACGGCGAGGGCCAGCCGGATTGGGCTGCTTTGGCCAATGCTCCCACTGATAAGCTGAGTATGGCTGTCTATGAGGCTGTGCAGGCGAATCCGGATAGTGCTGCGGATATCCTGAAGGAAGTGGCTGCTCGCTCATCTGCCTGGAATACAACGCGCGCTTACGCTGTGGTTCGGGCTGTGCTGTTGGCTTACCCCTCTCTTGAGACAAAGTTTATCCAGAGCTCGATGGCTTACCTGAATGGTGCCCCTGCCAGCTCTGCTGGTGATGCGCTGAGCGCTGCTCTTGTGGATGCTCTGGTGGCTGCCGATGTAAATGTGGCTACGGTGGTGATGTACGGTGTGGCTGGTAGCGCAGTGCAGGGCATTGCTGCCGGTAACGGACTTTCTGCCGTGATGATTGATCGTTATATACCGGATCTGCCTGGTGTGCCGGCGCCTCAGTATCCGGTGACTCCAACCCCTCCTCCCACCTCCCCGAATAACTGACGGGGTGAAGCTGGTAATATGTAAGGAAGTTATGAAATCTTATTTCTATAAATCTGTGCTGCTCGCTGGCGTGTGTGCGGGTAGCGCCAGTGCTATTTCCCTGTATGACATGGCGCCTTCCGTGGGGCTGCCGCAGTCTCATGCCATGCAGTGCAATGCTTACGCTCGCCTGGGGTATGACAGTAACATGAATACTTCCTTCGGTGAAAAGGAAGCCAGTTGTTATGTCAATGCCGGTGTGGGTGCATCGTATGCGGATTTTGAGTCTGTAGACAAGATTTCGTACAATGTGAACCTTGGTGCGACCAAGTACCTGCAGAAGCCAAAAGATGATGGCAGAACAATGTACGCAGACTGCGGTCTGTCTGCCAGCATGGTGCATTCATTCAGCGCCAGCAGTTCCTACATGGCATCTCTTTCGATGACGTACAGCCCGGAGCCTGACTACGCCAGCGGTGTTTCGGCTTCCCGCCGTCAGGGTGATTGCCTTTACTGGTCTTTCAATAACAGTTACCACGAGGCAATGGATGCCCGCTGGAGCTGGAATGTGGGCGCAAACTACAGCGGTAATCTCTACAGTGAGACGGAGTTTCAGTACGATGACCGCCAGTATTTGTCTGCCAATGCAGGCTTGTCGTATCGCGCAACCGAGCTGTTGAGCTACAATACCAGCCTTTCCTATCGCTACGATTTCCGTGATAAGGGCTTTAATTCCAACAACCTGACGTTGTCTATTGGTTTCAGCCTTGCTCTGGATCCTGTTTCCAGCTGCTGCGGTAACCTGGGTCTGCAGACGAAGCAGGTGGATGGCGAGGTGTTCTTGTCCCCCAACCTGTATCTGGGCTACAATCGTAAGGTATCGGAGGGCTTGAGTGCTTCGGCTTTCATTTCTCTTTCCAATGAGAACGTGGATACGTACCGCATTTCCGGTGACTATCTCTCTGACCTTGCCCTGCGCGTGGGAGTGAACAGCACCTACACGCTTTCTCCTGCCGTTTCGTTTGTATTTGGCCTGTCTGCGGTTCATAATAACTACTCCAGAGGTACAAACCGCATGGCGGATGAAACATCCATCACGATTGAGCCGACGGTGGGTATGGATTATCGATTCTCGGAGCAGCTGACCGGCAATATCCGCTATGCCTACACGTGGTACGATATTGACCGTGGGTCGACGTATAGCGAGGGATATACTCGCCACAATGTATCGGCAGGTGTGACTTATTCGTTTTAATTAGAAAAAACAACTATCATCAGGGGGATTGGTGGTGACACTTCCCCCGCTTTTCTTTGGCTACACATAACATGGAGAATATTTTTACGCGGCCGAATCAGACGGAAGTGGCGCTGCACGCACAGGACTATATGCAGGTGCTCCGCAGCCGGTGGAAGCTCATCTTATTGGTTTTCCTGCTCGTCTTTGTGAGTAGTGCCGTGGTGACCAAGATGATGACTCCGAAATACCGGAGTGGCATGACATTTGAAATCAAGCAGCCGCGAGATTTGATTAATGTGGCTGTGGGTGGCGAAGGCAACCCGATTGCCGCCATGGGCGAAAGCGCGGCCTATATGCAGACGCAGTTCGAGATTCTGGTGTCTGAGCAGAATCTCATTGCTGTTGCTAACAAGCTGGATTTGCCGAATGAGTGGCAGGTGGATGAGACGGGGGCTGCCGGTATGCTGATGGGCATGGTTCGCGTGAGCCCCCGTAAGAATACGAACCTGGTGGATATATCGGTAACGACGAGTGACCCCCGTTTGTCGCAGCAGGTGTGCCAGGCGGTGGTTGATTGCTATAAGGAAATTCGCGAAGAGAAGGAGAACGCCGTTATTAACGAAGCCATCAATAAGCGATATGAGGTGCTGCGTTCCCGTCAGGACGAACTGGAGCGTAAGGCGGATGTGGTACGCCAGTACATTCGCTCCGGTAAGTATATCCAGGGCATGTGGAGCGAGAATGGCCGCGGTGTGCCTGTGTCAACAGGTGCAGAGGAACAGACACTGCAGCAGCTGAATAACTCGAAGCTTGCCATGGAGACCGAAATCGCCCAGATGACGGTGCACATCGGCAAACTGCAGAATCTGAAGGATGCCGAATTGCTTAGCTACGTGACGCGCACAGGGCTGCTTACAGCTGAATCATACTGCTCTGCCAAGGTGCGCGAGTTGAATAACCGGTTTACAGAGGAGGAGAACAGCCGCGCCCAGATGCTGCTGAGTGGCTATGGTGAGCGTCACCCGAATGTGCTGCGTCTGGATGAGCAGCACAAGACAACTCAGGCTCAGCTGTATGAGGAGCTGGTGGGCATGCGCGATGCCATGATCGACCAGCTGGATGTGAAGAAATCCGAGCTCAAGGATGTGTCTCAGCGCTATGTGCAGGCTCGTGACCGCCTGAGAGATAAAACTCTTGAGGATCAGAAGGTAAAGAATGCCTTGCAGGAATATACTTCTGAAAAGGCTCGTTACGATAAGCTGGAGAACGACTACATCGCGGATAAGATGCGCCTTATGGCTCCGCGTACCAGTCTTGAGGTTTACAGCCGTCCCGGGTTGCCGGGCGCGCCCAGCAGCCCGAATTATCGTCTGAACCTGATTATCGGTGCTGTAGTGGGCCTTTTTGCCGGCGTGGTAGTGGCATTCATGAGCAACTATTTCGACACTTCCATCAAGACACTGGAAGATGCGGAGCGCAGCCTTGGTCTGCCCGTGCTGGGTGTGATTCCACAGGATGCCGGGTTACTTGTGCTGCAGGGTGGAGAGAGCCCCGATGCGGAGGCTTACCGCATCTTGCGTACAAATATCGAGCTGAAGCGAGACTTGTTCAAGGCTACGACCTTTACGGTGGTTTCGGCTAATGCAGGTGAAGGTAAGACGACAACCCTGATTAACCTGGCCTATGTGTTTGCCCAGGCTGGCTACAGCACGCTGATGGTGGATGCTGACCTGCGTCGCCCGCGTCTGGCCCGGTATGCTGAGTTGAAGAGTGAGGTGGGCTTGTCTACGTATCTTTCCGGTAAGGCTGAGCTGAAGGATGTGGTGTTCCAGACCGGTCATGATAATCTCTATATGCTGCCCAGCGGCCCGGTGCCGGTGGATCCGAGCGGTCTTATCAGTTCGCACCGTATGCAGAGCATGCTGACGGAGGTGTCGCGCCGCTTTGATATCGTGCTGCTCGACTCGCCGCCTGTACTGGGTGTGAGTGACGCGTCTCTGCTGGTGAGCAAGTCTGATGCTTCTCTGCTGGTGCTGCAGCCGCGCAAGATGCCGCTCAAGGCTTTGCTGCGCGCCAAGATGCTGATTCAGAATGCTGGTGGCCAGCTGATGGGTCTGGTGATGAATAATGTGGATATCAGTGGTGATACGCAGTATCAGTACTACACGACATACTACACATATTACACCAAGGGTGATAAGAGAAAGGAACCTGCTGCACTTGCCCGGAAGGAGAAGAAGGTAGAGGCTTCCAGTGAGTCAACGGTTCCCGTTCAGGATGATTTATATTAAGGTTTATGAAAAATAGAACGCTTCAGTACCTGTGGGTGATTCTCCTGGCTTTCTGTGCGCTGCCTCTGCTTGCGCAGGATGCTGCCACGGAGCCGCGTGCCGCAAAGGGAAGCACCATCCGGGTGCAGTTCAAGAATATCCCCAGCGAGGATGTCGGTAATGTAAACGGAGAGTATACGGTGAGTCGCGAGGATGGTACCATTTCCATGCCCTATCTCAGCGGTCGTGTACGGGTTGTGGGTATGACTGCCCGCCAGGTAGAGAACTCATTGCGCTCGCTGTATCTGGCCCAGCAGATTTATTCTGACCCCATTATCATGGCAGATGTAGGTGCCAGAAATGAGGTGCCGGTGGATACTCGTTTCGTGCAGGTGACAGGCTATGTTGCCGGTAAGAAGAACCTGACGTATCGCGAGGGTATGACTCTGATTCAGGCGTTGATTGAATGTGGCGATATTACTGACTGGGGGTCACGTAAAATTCAGGTGACTCGCGGTAAGGTGACGCGTGTATACGACTACTTCAGCGCACGAGACCGTGCCATTAAGTTGATGCCCAATGATTCTATCTATGTGCCGCGGAGACCTCCGTTTGAAGGGCGTCCGGATAAGATCGGACCGTAAGTTCAGCTTCGGATAATTTCTGGCTCCGGTAGATATGCCGGAGCCTGTTTTTCTTGAGAAGATATGGGTAGCCAGGGAGCAAAGCGCCTGCTCGTGCTGAGTGTGGGGTATGGCCAGGGACATCATTCTGCTGCTCAGGCCATGGCTGAGCATTATGCTGCTGCCGGCTGGCAGACCCGTATAGAGGATGTTTGTGAATCTGCGAGCCCTCGTGTGTTTCGTCTGACTCAGGCGTTTTATCGTTTTTGTGTGAGACGCGCACCCTGGCTCTGGGGGGTGACCTACTCTCTGACGGATACTGCTGATTGGACTGCGTTGATTCGCAGCCCATGGTTGAGGCCGGTTCAGAACTGCCTCCGTGGCTTGATTGGTGAATGGGAGCCGGATTTCATTATCTGTACCTACCCGCTTTTTGCCTATATGCTTGATGCATTGCAGCAGAAGATTCCCTACGCTGTGGTGGTGACAGATGCTCAGGAAATCAGCCGCCCGTGGATGCTGAGCCGTACCAGCCTGGTTACCGTGCCTGATTCGGAATCTGCCCGTATGGTGCGCGAGCGATACGCCCTGGATGAGCATACGGTGGTGCCTGCAGGATTTCCGGTCAGACGGGCGTTCTGCCGCTCGGAGAGGCGGATGCCTCCGGATGTGGGTGCGTTGCGTGTTTTGTATGGAGCTTACCGGCGGCCTGGTGGGGTGATTGCGGATATTGCGGCTTTGCTGTCTTCTTTTCCTGATATGGTGCTGACCGTGATTGCCGGGCAGCATCTTCGCCGGCTGCAGCGGATGTTTGCAGCGGAGTGCAGGCGCGGACGGCTTATCTTATTGCGAGAGACGACGCAGATGCCTGAATTGCTCGCAGAAAGCCATTTTTATGTGGGGAAGGCAGGTGCCGCCACAATGTTTGAGTGCTATGCTGCATTGGTGCCGGCTATTGTGAATTTTACACTGCCGGGGCAGGAACAGGGGAATCTTCAGCTTCTTCTGCAGGATGGTGCTGGCTGTCATGCGGAATCTACTCAGCATCTGGTGCAGATTCTTCAACGCTTGTTGGCACATTCTGCTGAGGGGTGGCATGAACTTTGTGAGGCTATGGAGCGGGCTGACCGTACACGCGGTGCAGAACGCATAGCAGCTGCGATAGAAAGGAGATTCGGAGTATGACCGGGGAAGGATGTTTATTAATCGATAATTCTAATACTCGTACCAAGCTGATGCTTTGCCGACCGGGGGCAGAGGTGGAAGTGCGGATACTGCCGACGGCAGAAATCAGCCATGAGTCATTGAGCCGGGTTCTTTCCGGGTGGAGTTTTGAGCGGGTCTGTTTGTGTTCCGTGGTACCGTGGGCGGCCAAGGTGATTGCTGATTGTGTGGGAGATGTGGAATTTCATCAGATGGATGTGGAATCCGCTACGGGAGTGGATTTTTCGACATACCCTGGGAGGGCGACGCTGGGTGCCGACCGGGTGGCCAATGTTCTGGCTGCTGTGCAACAAGTGCCGCTTCCACTGGTGGCTGTGGATCTTGGTACTGCCGCCACATTTGATGTGGTGGTGCAGGGGGAGCATGGTCCGGTGTTCTCCGGTGGTATTATTGCGCCGGGCTTGTCTGCTGTGGCTGGGAGTCTGGCAAATGCTACTGCTATGTTGCCAGCCGTGGAGATGAATGCAGATGGGCCGATTATCGGTCGTACTACCCAGGAGGCAATGTCTGCTGCGGTGCGTGTAGGGTACCCCGGTATGGTGGATGCCTTGCTCTCTGGTATAGAATCTGAGCTGGGGCGGCCTGTGCATGTGGTGCTTACCGGCGGGGATGCGGAGAGTCTGGCTCCTTCGTTGCATCATCAGTCTGTAATAGTACCTTTGCTTACGTTTGAAGGTATTGCTTTGGTGGCCGGAGTAAATATTTGACACTCTTTTTTTGAGTGTACTTCACTTTTTTTATTGCAAGGTGCGCCCGGACGCGCTAGAATATGGGCACCTATAAAAACTGTCACAATCTTATGTCCGACAACATCGAATCCCAGGTAAAAGAAATCATCGCTGCTCAGCTCAGCGTTGACCCCGAAAAAGTGACCTCCGATGCTAAGTTCATCGAGGATCTTGGTGCTGACTCCCTTGACACCGTCGAGCTCGTGATGGCTTTCGAGGATAAGTTCTCCGTGGAAGTTCCCGACGAGGACGCCGAGAAGCTCAAGTGTGTGGCCGACGTGGTGGCCTACATCGAGTCCCACAAGGCCTGATTTCGGCCCGGTTGCTTTTTAACGGGCGGTTCCTCCAGAGTTGGCGGGGCCGCCCTTTGTCTTTGCTGTGTTGACTGCCTGGATATGAATCGGAGTTCTGTGGATTATGCGATGCGCCATACCCGGGTACTGTACGTGCCGGATCGGCGTATTGATTCCTTTGGTGATACCCGGTTCAACTTCCGGATGATAACAGAACCGATGGACCAGGCCGGGGTGTGTCGTATTCGCAGCGGATGGGTGGAGGCTAACCGCCCCAGGATTGTTCGTCCGGCAGACTTGCGGAGCATAGAGATGGAGGGATTTGGGGCTGATGCCGCAAGGTTTTTTGAGTGGATGCGTGAGCACGGAGCCCGGATACAGGCTTTGCTGGAATATGGATTCCGTTTTGGCAGGAGTGATGTGAGCGAGGAACTGGTGCACGATTCTTCTGCTGAAGTGGCAGACCGTGTGGTGGCAGAGGCGCTCAGCTCTGGCGACCCATTCCGGGCAGTGGTGAGCGGAGTGGATGATGCATGGGAGATTTCTCTCCTGTATTTTATGTTACAAATGATTCAGCAATCTCATGAGATTAACGTATTCGATTTTCGCCGCCGCGGCCTTTTGTAGTCTGTCTGTGCAGGTGAGGGCGGCAGATAATTTCTCGCTCTGGCCGCGTCGGCCGGATGAATTGGAGCAGGCACGACGACTGATGCAGGAACAGAAAGGCGGCGAAGCCGTGCTTTTGCTGCAGCCTTTCGTGACGGATGATGGCATTGCAGGCCGCGAGGCTCGCCAGATTTGCGGCAGGGTGAACGTGCCACGCTATCTTTCGCGTTTGCATCCTGCCGCTAAGGTGTATACGGTTCGTTCCGGTGATAATATGGCCCGGATAGCGGCGCAACAGAAGTGTCCGCAGGATGTTATTATGATGCTTAATGGGATTGTGGAGCCTTCCAGTCTGCGGGTAGGGCAGAAGTTGGTATTGATTCCCATGCGGCTGCGTGTGGAAATTCGTCCGATACAACGTGAGGTTTCCGTGTGGGACGGACAGCAGCTTGTGGCAGATTATCCCATAATCGGCATGGACGAAGTGCCTGCTGGAGAGCGGCGGAATGAAGTGACCCGGGTGGCAGCACGGGAAGGGTACATTAATGGACTGGCGGTGTTGCCTCGTTCTCCTCAGTATCCTGCGTCAGAGCGGGTGGTGGTGCTGGAGAATGGAATGGCTCTGGCCGGAGAAACGAACGGACACGGGGCTCATGTTCTCCGCCTGGAGCAGAAAGATGCCAATGAATTGGCGCTTATGTTAGGTATCGGGAATGAGGTGAAGCTGATTTACCCGGCACGTTGACAGAAAAAATCTGCCGGGAGAGGGTGATAGAGCGTTGTGTCGAAAAATATGCTTTTCAAGTGGGTGTTGCTTTGGTATAATCCGCTCCAAGTGCGGGTATGAATAGAGAATTTCCGCCTGTAATCACATAACACAAAGAAAATCATGAACAACGAGTCCACATGCAAGTCCAAGTCTGAGGGTATAATGATGACCGGGGCCGAAGCCCTCGTACAGAGCCTAGTGCGCGAGGGGGTGGACGTAGTATTTGCTTATCCCGGTGGCGCCAGCATGCCGATTCACCAGGCTCTGAGTCACGAGCCCAGTATCCGCACCATTCTTCCGCGTCACGAACAGGGTGGTGCCTTTGCCGCTGAGGGGTATGGCCGTGTTACCGGCAAGGTGGGTGTGTGTATGTCTACTTCTGGCCCGGGTGCCACCAATATGATTACGCCCATCGCTGATGCGATGCTTGATTCCGTGCCCATGGTTGCCATCACTGCTCAGGTGGGTAGTGGGCTGATTGGCACATCCGCATTCCAGGAAACGGACGTGTTTGGCATGACGGCTCCTATCGTGAAGCATAGCTATCTGGTGACGCAGCTGGAAGATATTCCCCGCATTGTGCGCGAGGCTTTTCATGTGGCCCGCACAGGCCGCCCCGGCCCTGTGGTGATTGATATTCCTAAGAATTTCCAGGAAGGGAAGTTTGTTCCTGATTTCGATGCCCCTATGGATTTGCCTGGTTACAAGCCGGAAATAGCGTTGAATACCGATGCTCTGGATGAAGTGCTTCCCATTCTTCTTTCTGCTAAGCGCCCCGCGATTTATGCTGGTGGCGGTGTGGTGATATCCAATGCTGCAGAGCAGCTGCGTGAGTTTGCTGAGCGTATGCAGATTCCTGTGGCGACTACGCTTATGGGTATCGGTGCGATGCCGGAGGACCACCCGCTTTCTGTTCGTTGGCTGGGTATGCACGGCGCTGTGTATGCCAACAATACGGTGAATGAGGCTGATGTGGTGCTGGCAATAGGCGCTCGATTCGATGACCGCGTGACTGGTGCCGTACGTACGTTCTGTGAGCACGCTCGTATTATTCACGTGGATTATGATGCCGCTGAGCTGAACAAGAACAAGAAGGTTGATTTTGCTATTCGTTCTGACGCTGGTCAGGCTTTGGCATATCTGAATGCCAAGCTGGAGGCTATGGGAATGGCTCCCCGAGAGTATGCCGTGTCAAACCGTCCCGAGTGGTTCGGTATTATCGAAGCATGGAAGAAGCAGTATCCGCTCTGCTATGAGAAAAAGGAGACGGAAATTGCTCCGCAGCAGGCTATTGAAGAACTTTATAATCAGCTGAAGGACGAGGATGCTATCATTTGCACGGGTGTGGGGCAGCACCAGATGTTTGCTGCTCAGTTCTACAAATTCAATCAGCCGCGCCGTCTTTCGACTTCTGGTGGTCTTGGCTCAATGGGCTATGGCCTTCCTGCCGCCATGGGTGCTCAGATGGCATATCCGGAGAAGACGGTGGTCAATATTGATGGCGATGGTTCCTTCCTCATGAATGTGCAGGAGCTGGGGACGATTCATATTGAAAAGATGCCGATTAAGTGCATTATTCTTGATAACCAGCACCTGGGTATGGTTGTGCAGTGGGAAGACCTGAAGTATGATTCCAACCGCGCCCAGACTTTCCTGGCAGACCCGGCTGATGAGTACGACCGTACGCATCGCAACCAGGATATCCTGTACCCGAATTTCCCTGTGCTCTGCGCTGGTTTCGGTATTAAATGCGAGCGCGTGGTTGATCCGGCTGATTTGGCTCCGGCTATTAAACGAATGCTGGAATCCAAGGAGGCGTATGTGCTTGATGTGATGGTGCCGTATGATGTGCATGTGCTGCCGATGATTCCCGGTGGTATGGGCTACAGAGATGTGCTGCTGGAACGTATTGCCGGTGATGGTAAGGGGCGTAAAGCCTCCGAACTGGGTAAGGAGATTCCCTCGGCGCTGTAAGCCAACTTTTTCTAATCCCACCTGTCGGCATTCGCGGCAGGTGGGTTTTGTTATTGATGAAATATGCAGAATAATGTTGTTAGAACTGTACTGACGGCACTTTTTCTCGTAGTGCTGTGCTTTGTGGTCGGTGTGCAGGCGGCAGAAAATGCCAAGTTGTGCGTGGGTATCGTGGTGGGTATTGTGGGGGCTGTGTTTCTGCTTTGGATGGGACCTCGGTCGTGGATGCTGATATACTTGTTGCCACCGGTGATGGCATTCTTTCCTTTACCTGGGCATTTAGGACAGCTTCCTGTTGCGTACGTGGTGTGCAGCGGTATTCTGTGTTATTGGCTGCTGATGTGGCTGATGGGTTATGTCAAGTTCAAATGGCGCAGCCTGCTGGCCATGGATTTGATTATTCTGCTCATTTTCGTTTACATGGTGATTTCGTTCGTTCGAAATCCTGTTTCGATTGGTGCTCTTGGCTTGGAAGCCGAGATGATTGGTGGTAAGGAGTATGTATGGTGTATCGTTGCAACTTTGTACTACATAGCGGTGAGCTGTGTTCCTGCTACCTATGAGCAGCTTTCGAAAGTTCTTCGGTGGACGGTTTATCTG
The DNA here is from genome assembly GCA_045634905.1 of Akkermansia sp. GTDB lineage: Bacteria > Verrucomicrobiota > Verrucomicrobiia > Verrucomicrobiales > Akkermansiaceae > Akkermansia. The sequence continues at coordinate 1,285 of JAZRBC010000210.1, read as the reverse complement.
ATGGTATTTATTTGCGTGTTAAACCTGTCTCTTGTGGTGCTGGGAATTCGTGGAGGAATGAGTGTTTCTGATTTGACGGAGAAAGCCCAGAATAGTCGATTTTCATTGTTAGCCCCCCTCGGTACCTTTTGTATATATATAATTTACGGTCTGACTCCTCTTTCTAGAATTCTTGTATCTCCTGTTCGTTTAATTGGATTACTGCTTTCTTTTTGTTGTATCGTTATTTCGGGGTGGCGAGAGATGCTGATGACCAGTTGTTTCGTGATTGCAGCAATCGCCTTTATCAAACGTGAATTATGGGCGTTGACAGTATTGGGAATCCTGGGGTATGGTGGGATTCTCTTCCTGAGCTCGGAGGGGATTGTTAAAGAAGCTCCCTTCGGTATGCAACGAACATTGTCAATGTTGCCAGGGGTAGAGATCAAACAAGAAATTCGCTCAGGTGCGGAGCACTCTAGTGAGTGGCGCAAGGAAATGTGGAGCTGGGCGTTGGATCCACGAATGGGGTATATTCACGATTATGTATGGGGAGATGGTTTTGGTCAGTCTGTTGACTATCTTGAACGTTTGAATGTGGCAACAATGCGTGGGACGCTGCAAGGTGATGACCGTGACGGATATGCTAGAACTGGTATGTGGCATAGCGGATACATTACGTCCATTCATCGATTGGGGTATGTGGGGTGTGCCATCATTATGATTACATTCCTGTATGGAGTTGTAATGATGTTTCGTACCGCCATGGCATATCGGGGAACCAATATGTTTCTTCCTGCGCTCTTCCTGATCGTCCCCTATGCCGGGCAACCAGCGTATTTCTTCATTTCTGCAGGTACGATACCAAAATTCTTCGATACATACGTATTCCTCGCCACGATTAAAATATTCTATTGCGTGGGGCGGGAGAAAGGGATAATTCTTCCCTGGGGTGCACAGCAGAGGTATGTACCTCAGGTTATCCGAGAGCATGGGGAAGAATTGCAGCAGTCGTAAATTACACAATGAGAATGCCGCAGAGATTGAACTCTCTGCGGCGTTTCTGAATTTAGCGTGTGCGGCTTCTTGATGAAGCTCCGGCGCCACCGTTGATTAGTGGCGGAGGGAAAGACGCACCAGCAGGTCCTTGTACAAATCCGGGTTTGTGCGCTTGGCATAGTCCAGAAGCTTACGGCGGCGAGCCACCATCATGAGCAGACCGCGACGGGAAGCGTGGTCGTGCTTGTTGGCGATGAGGTGCTGCGTAAGGTGGGCAATGCGCTTGGTAAGCACTGCAACCTGGAAG
>JAZRBC010000209.1:0-5559 GCA_045634905.1 Akkermansia sp. | reverse complement strand
GAAAAAGCTTGCCAAACGGGGGGTGAAGGTGTATCGTACCGAACCCGCTCGTTTCTCCATCATGTCCTATCACGTCACAGTTGCGCTTGTCATTTTCCTGATTACCTATGCTCTTATCGTTTCAGAGAAAGTTCAGCGGACCGTGATTGCGCTTTTCGGCGCCATGCTCATGGTGCTGGCCGGGGTGATTACTCAGGAACAGGCGATTCACCATATCGATTTCAATACGCTGGCGCTGCTCATCGGTATGATGATTCAGGTGCTGGTGCTCAGCAAGACCGGCCTGTTCCGCTATCTTTCCGTCTGGGCGGCTCAGAAGACAAACGGTAATCCGGTGGCCCTGCTGATTGCGCTTTCGGTGATGGTGGCAGTGTGCTCTGCGTTTCTGGACAATGTGACCACGGTGCTGCTGACCGTGCCGATTACTTTTACGCTGACCAAGGATTTGAAGATTTCACCGCTGCCTTTCGTGATTGCGCAGATTATGGCTTCGAATATCGGCGGAACCTGCACCATGATTGGTGATCCGCCCAACATCATGATTGCCAGCCAGGTGAAGGAACTGGATTTCAATTCATTCATCGCCAACCTGACTCTCCCGTGCGTTGTTTCCTTTGTGCTGACGGTGGCGGCTCTGCTTTTCATCTACCGCAAGGAGTTTACCAAGGCCCGCAAGAATTACAACCGCATCATGAATATCAATCTGGCGGGCCTTATCCGCAGCGAGAAGCTGCTCTGGTGCTGTCTGTTTACGCTGGGATTCACCATTGTCCTTTTCTGCAGCCATGGCCTGATTCCCGGCTGGGGGCTGGAGAGCGGCACCATTGCGGTGACGGGGGCTTCGCTTCTTCTGCTGCTCACCATGCCTGACCGAGAAAAGGCGCTCGAACACATTTTGTCCAAGGTGGAGTGGACCACTATTTTCTTCTTTGTGGGGCTCTTTGTGCTTGTGGGTGGTCTGGAGGTGAACGGCATCATCAACTGGATGGCGGCCAGAACCATGGGCCTGACCGGTGGCGAACCCGTGGCTACCACCATGAGCGTGCTGTGGTTGAGCGCCATCATGAGCGCCTTTGTGGATAATATCCCCTTTGTGGCTACCATGATTCCTATGGTGAAAGACCTCGGTGTCATGGGGTATGCCGATCTGGAGCCCCTGTGGTGGGCTCTTTCCCTGGGCGCCTGCCTGGGCGGCAATGGTACCGTCATCGGTGCCAGCGCCAATGTGGTGGCCCTCGGCCTGGCTCGGCAGCACAACCTGCGCGTGAGTTTCATGCAGTATTTTGTGGTTGCCTTCCCGCTCATGCTCATGTCCGTGGCGATTGCCGCCATCTACCTCTGGCTGCGCTATCTGTAAAAAACACAACCCAACTTGCCAGATTGGAATTTGGCGGGGATATTACGCGTAGGCATAATTAAGCGAGATTGTTGTTTTCGGAGCACGGGACTTCAGTCCCGATTAAACTCTCCGTGATTTACGGGACTGAAGTCCCGTGCACCGATGAAGTTCTTCGCCAAATTCCCAATCTATCGAGCCGTTTTTTCGCGTTATCGTCTGCGGCCGAAGAGCCCCTTCTCGTGGGTGCGGTGCAGGCAGAACACAATGGCCAGGGTGAGCCACCATGCCAGCATGGGAGCGGCGGCGAACCAGTGACCGGTCTGTACCTGCTGAGCGGCCTGCCAGAGCACAATGCCCGGCAGGGAAAGGATGATGAGCCAGCGCAGCAGGCCGGGAACAAAGGGCATGACCCACAGGAACACCAGCAGACTCAGGACTGCGAGGCTGCAGCTCTGCCAGCCCTGCAGCAGTTGTATTTCGCGCAGCACCTGGCCTCCCCGGGGGCGCTGCGTTGTGTGGGTGATGATTTTTTCCGTGCCTGCCAGCTGGGAGAGGGTGCGGGCCAGCCGCTCCAGGCGCAGCGGTGTGTGCTGACCGGCCGCGGGTTGCTCCAGCATCACACAGGGGCGCTGACCGAGTTTGCCGGTCAGGTCAGTTCCGGCCACCACATCAGCCAGGGGAATGCTCACGACTCTCGCCTCATTCAGCCGGGTGCGGCCGTTGTCATCAATGGGCAGGGTGAAGCCGCCGTAGGTGATATCTTTTCCCAGCCGCACCTTCACATCCTTGCCATCCAGTCCCAGGCGGGCCAGCGCCAGGCGGAAGGGAAGCGTGGGGATAGTCTCGCCGTTCCACCGCATAATCAGGGGGAATGAGATGCTGTCCACGGCAGAGGGGTTCTGGGTGTGGGGTTCGCCTTCCAGCCAGTCCGGGGCCCACACCACGGCCAGCGCATCGGGTGTTTCAGTCAGGCCGTTGGGCAGGGGGCGATTGGCAATGGGCAGGCCGTTCGGGTTGCCTTCAACATTTTCGGCGGGGATAGAGGCATTCCGGAGCATGGCCGGGGTGAAATCCGGCTGGGCGGCGGTGCGCCCGCGCAGGCCCACGGCAGAGTGGGGGAACCCGGCCAGCACGCGGCAGAGCATTTCGCGCACCATGTCGCCCTGCTCGCCCTCCCAGATCAGCGGAGAGGAGAGCCCCACCGTAGTGGCGCCGCCCTGCTTCAGGCGGTTGAGCAGCACGGCGGTGTCCTGCGGGCCCAGCGGCAGCGCCGCGAATGCTTCGGCACAGGCTTCATCATTCAGCTCCACCATGCCCACGACCGGGCATTCGCGCAGGCGGGTCCGGTTCACGACTGCTTCCATTTCCACCGCCTGGCCCGGGGCCAGCAGCTGGGGAACATCGGTGGTGGCCCAGTTGCACCGGCTGTGTCCCATGCGGGTGAAAATCCACTGGTCCAGGGAGTGAAACCGGCCCTGGCAGGCATACCAGGTGCCGACCAGTACGGCGAGCCAGAACAAAACAGCCAGCAGGCTTACATGACGGGAAGTTTTAGGATGCATTCGGCAACGGGGCTTGCGGGTGAATCTGCCGGGGTGTGGGCGGCGGCGTGGCGTAGTGCTGCCAGCCCGGCGGGAATAAGGTTGAGATACCAGTCGCGCTGCTGGTTATAGCCGATATTGGCAAAGGCGCCCAGCGCCTGCATGAGCCGCTGCATGGCACAGGCGGAGTAAATGCCCATGTCGAGCCGGGTGCCTTCCATTTCCTGCCAGAGCTGCAGCAGCTCCTCGCGCCCGGCTTCGCTGAGCTGCATGTACGGGTCGTAGATGAGGGAGGCCAGGTCATATTCTCGGCGGCCATAGCGCATGCCCTGGAAATCGATGAGCCAGGCCGCCCCGGCATGCAGCATGATATTCTGGCTCTGGCAGTCGCGGTGCACCGGCACGCGGGGCAGACCGGCCAGCCAGTCGGCCATGGCCTGCAAGGCTGGCCGGGAGAGGAAATCCTCCGCATTCAGCCCCAGGTGGCGGCCAATCAGGTGCTCGGCAAAGTACTCCTGCTCCCAGCGGTAAAGTGCTGAGTCAAACGCCGGCTGAAGCGGCCACTCCGGCTGCAGCCGGTAGAGCGGAAGCAGCGTGCGGAATGCCTGTTCATAGGCCGCGCGGCGTGTGCTCCAGGGGGCATCTCGCAGGCTCAGGATATCGGCATTGCCCAGGTCCTGCACCAGGCAGGCCCCGCAGCCACCGGGCAGGGTCACTTCTGCCAGTATCTCCGGCACCCGTATGCCGGCGGCCGCCAGTCCGTGCGCAGCGGGGAGAAAGGAGTTGTTGTCTGCCCGGGCTGCAGTCCAGTAAATACCCAGCACCCCGGCTGCGCGCATGATGCTGCGCCCGCTGGCTCCGGCGCTTACCTGCTGCAGCGCCTCCGGCGGCACCTGGCAGCCGGTATGCTGCGAGATGAGTTCTGCCAGTACCTGGCGTGCGTGGGTGGGAGTGGACATGCGCCGGGAAAATCAATCAACCTTGAAGAAATTCAACCCCTGAGCCTCGGCCTGCTGCGGGGTGGGGGCCACTTTGGTCACGCGCGTGGCGGGCACGGAGGCGGGGCGCTCCTGCGCCGTGCGCGCTGCGCCGGGAATGGGCGAATTCGGGTAGCGCAGCGGCTGCTGGGGTGCCGAGGCGGCCGGGGAAGGGGCGGCAGCCAGATGCGCCAGATTCGGCGTGGCGGTGGGTGCAGGCTCGGCGGCCGGGGCAGGGGGCTGGCTCTTCTTCCTGGGCTTCCTGCTTTCTGTTGCCGGTTCCGGGGCATAGCTGGCTACCAGACGCAGCCTTTCTATCTGGTGGCAGGCCTGGATAAGCAGCAGAATCACCACCGCGGCTATCAGCGGCCAGCCTGCCTGGGCTGCGCCGTTCAGCACCTCCGTATAGCCGGTCCCTTCCGGTACATGCTGAATGTATTCCTTACAATTCACCAGACCAGTGAACAGCAGGAAAGCGGCGATAAAATACCCCAGTGGAATGGCGAGAAACATCGTGCAGCCATTGTAACAGAATCCCCCCTGCTGTCAAGGCCGCGCCTCTGTCACCATCAAGATAAGGATTGACCGGTGCTGCGGGATATTGTACCCTCATTCCTGCCATGGATTTCCGCATTATCGCCGCTGCCAAGCCCTCCATCGCCTATGCCCGCGATGGTGTGAAGTTTTTCGAAGACCGCCTGCGCCCGCTCGGCAAGGTGGAGCTCCGCTACGTGAAAGCCGGGGACTCCGAATCCGTATCGGCCCGCCTGCTGGGGGCCAGCGAGGGCTGCCTGCGCATCGCCATGGACGAGCGCGGCGAAAACTGGACCACCCGCGAGTTTGAAAGCAAGGTGCGCAAGTGGCAGCTCCAGTCGGTGAAGCATGTGGCCTTCCTCATTGGTGCGGCAGATGGGCATACCCCGGCGCTCCGCACCGCCTGTGACCACGTACTCTGCCTGGGCAGGCACACCATGCAGCACGAGCTGGCACTCGTGGTGCTGCTGGAGCAGATTTACCGCGTGCATACCCTCCTGGCCGGCAGCCCGTACCACCGCGACTGAGGTAAAGAAAAAAGCCGCGCGGATTCGATTCCGGGCGGCTTTTCAGTTGAAAGTTATTTCCAGCTTTTACTCAATCTGTCCCCACTTGCCGGAGCGGATGGCGCTCATCGTGGAGGAAACCCGGCTTACCCAGGTCTTGTGGCTGGCGCAGTAGGCGCGGCTTATCTGCACCAGAGTCACGCGCCCCTTGGCGCGGTACTTGGCCAGCAGCTGCGCCAGGTCTTCTACGCAGGCTTCCTTGGATTCGTAACGTCGCTGTCCGTTGCGCCCCATGATGCCCGCAAGATTATTCTTGCGACGCGCGGCGCTGGAAGTGGCATTGGCTGATTCATGACGGATGATTGCCTCCATCAGCACGGGATCCACACCATTTTTGGCAGCGGCCTCCCTGATAGCCGGGCGCAGCGCCGTCACAATCTCAGACTGCGCTGTGAGCACCATCATCAGGCCGGTCAGTATGGTCATGGTTACTCTCATGTCGGAGACATGATAAAGATTTCTTAAGCATCTGTCAAGCCTGAAATGCGGCACCGGGAAATTTTCTGCGTGCGTCCCCAAGATTGCAGAAGTCGCTGATAAATGAATGCCGTTTCATCAGAAGCCTCCCCGGTTATAACAAAAGAGCGATAAATTGGACTTTG
>JAZRBC010000208.1:0-7680 GCA_045634905.1 Akkermansia sp. | reverse complement strand
CATCGCGGAAATAGAGTATCCTGAAGATGCCGTTACTTTCGACAGCGCCAGCATTATCACCAACGAAATCGCGATTAACCGTCAATACCATGGCGTCCGGGTACAGATACTTGCTTACCTTGACACCATACGGCAACAAATTACCATGGATATAGGGTTCGGAGATATCATCACTCCCGAGGCACAGGAACTGGACTATCCGCTCTCTATAGATGGCCTGAATCAAGCTCATATATACGCATATTCAATAGAAAGCGTAATAGCTGAAAAATTTGAAGCAATGATTTCCCTCGGCGAGGATAACAGCAGGATGAAGGACTTTTTTGATGTTTATACGCTACTCCACAGAAGCGATGTGAATATCCCCTTGCTGGAAGAAGCGATTCGCAGGACATTCGAGAACAGAACCACCCTCACCCCTCCTGCGCCGGCCATGTTTTCGCCCGATTTTGCACAATCCGGCAAACGTCTGACGCAATGGAGGGGCTTCCTCAAAAAAATCAAACAGAACGAGGAACTACCCTTCCACGAAGTTCACGAATTCATATGCGATAAGCTCATGCCTCTTCTGCCGCCGCAGCGATGACAATGAGGGCCAGCGCCATCCATGCATTCATCATCTATTGATTCACCTTACGGCTCATTTCCCCGAAACCGGAGATTTCTTCATCAGGAACTTCTTAACCGATGCAAGCTGCATTTCCTCGGCATACTGCAGAGCGAGGGCTAAATCCCCTGTACCACGCACCACGTGATTGAGCATGGTGTAATTGCGGGCTTCCACCGCAGCGCGGATACCGGCATCCAGGCTCATCATGGGGTTGAGCGCCATGAGTTCCATGGCCCGCCGGGGCTGGTTTGCCTCCACCGCCTGCACCAGGGCTACCGCCTTCTGCTGCGGGTTATGCTGCACATAGGTGTACACGCCGTAAATGGAACCGGCAAAGCAGAGCACGTTCAGAAAGGCGACCAGCGCACCGCTGCCCTCGATGGATTCACGGGTAGTGGAACGGATGGCATCCCACACCATCTTCTGCAGAAAACTGATACCCAGCAGCGAGGCCAGCAGCCCCAGAATGCCGGATTTCTGCCCTTCCTTGCTGCTTCCCCGCAGAATGGTGAGCAACAGACCGATGAGCAGCAGAATGGAACAGAGCTGGTAAAGCATATCGGCCACCAGACGGGTGATGCCCGCCATCAGCACGATGAACCACCCACGCTCCGGGTTGCAGCGGCGGGCCATCGCCAGCGCATACAGCATCGGCCCACCTACCATGCACCCGGCTACCCACAGGCGGGATTCCAGATACGGCAGCATATCATCGCCACGGTAGCCCATGTAAAGCAGCCAGGCAAGCCCAGCCCAGCATACCAGCGACACAGGTGCCGAGAGGTAGATATCCCCCAGGCCATTGTGCAGTTTCACCTTGTTGGCCGTGCAGACAAACAGGCCGATAATGCCCAGCACGGTCAGATTGCCGGCAGCCACCCAGACCTGACGGTAAAAATCATGCTGCACCACCTCCGGCAGGGGAGTAGCTTCCACAGCTGCCCACACAGGATAGCACAGACCCAGCAGCAACACAAAAAGCAGACGGATATTCATGGCCGTATCAGAAAAATAATCGTTAGGAAAGTATAGTCATGAACTTACCCCCGCGTCAAGGAATGAGCTTGCCATGCCTGCAAATCATGCTAGAATGACGAACATGACAGCTACCCATCTCGGCTCACAGATTCCGACCGATAATACTTCATACAGCCTCTACCGGTATGATGACGAAGCTACACTGCTGGGAGAATTCGAAAGCATCGATGCTCTGCACGCCGAGCTGGAAACCACCGCAGCCATGCTGCAACAGAAAGAGGCAAGCGACGGCTGGTTGTGCGCCAGCAAATACGCTGATAAGATACTACCCGATACCGATGCACTGGTGCTGAGCCCCAGACTTCTGCAAAACCTGGCCGCAGCAGATCTGGCAATGGAATATGATTACTGCCCGTGCGATTTCCTCGAATCCCGCAGGCGAAATCTCATGAGCTTCTTCCTGCTCACCTTTCCACAGGGCACCCCACCACTGCCGGACGACTTCTCCGGAGATTGGTTCTTCCCGGGGAAGCACCGCGGGCAGCGTTTCATTCTCACGCCCGACCAGGATACGCTGGAGGACTACATCTGCCACTTGTCGAAAACAGGATTCCGTACTCCCCTGCTCCGCATTGATTATCTATCTACCGGCTCAACCATCTGGTGGCTTACCGGCAGAGAAGTCATCCATGCGCTGGCACAGATGAGCGCCACGCTGGAGCTGCGCATCCACCCCGCCATGCTCGTGGCGGAGGAGGACAGCCTCCGCCCGCTGGCAAACAGCGTGCTGCGCAGCAAAGTGTGGCGCACCCGATTAATTCCGCCTTGAAATCAGGACTAGCGAATCGACAATTCGCGAAGAGTTTCATCGGGGGACTAAATATAAGCCCACAGGTCGATCTGAAATCTGTTGTATTATCCTCTTGCTTTCCAGTAGGAATTGACTATAATCATGCAGAAGCGCTTTATCATCCATCATGAAAAACATTCTCATCATCTCCGGCCACACCGATACGCAGCACGATTCCGTGGCCAACAAGACCATACTGGAGCAGCTCGAAACGCTGCTCCCCGGCAGCCGCACGGTGTACCTCGACCGTCTGTACCCCGATTTCCAGATTGACGTGCAGGCCGAGCAGGAAAAGCTGCTGTGGGCCGATACGATTGTGCTGCAGTTCCCCGTGTTCTGGTTCTCCATGCCTTCGATTCTGCACCGCTGGATGGAGCAGGTATTCCTGCACGGTTTCTCCCACGGCTCCACGGGCGACAAACTGCGCGACAAGCTGCTGGTCGTTTCCTACACCACCGGCGCGCCCGCCGAAGCCATGGATTGGGAAACATTCTTCACCAACCTGAGGGGCACCTGCCGGTTCACGGGCATGCAGTGGGGCGGCTGCGTGGGCACAGGCGGGGTCTCCTACCAGCTGCGCAATGACCCGCAGATGCTGGCCGAAATCACCGCCAAGGCCGAGCAACACGCCCGCCGACTGGTAGAGCACCTGCAGATGCTCAGCTGAACGCATCTCACTTTCCCGCCCTGCGGCAAATCACCAGCCGCGGGGCTTTTTGCATTTTGTGCAGGCTTCAATCGCCTGCTCAAGCACCTGCTGCACGTGTTTCACCTGCGGGATATCCATGAAACCAATCTGCTGCACCTCGTCCCGCACGCCATTATCGATATACCAGCCCTTCCGCTCAGCAAAGACTATATTGCCGCTGCCATCGCCCCGAACGGCCACGTTTTCCACCAGGTCCCACTGCAGAGGGAACACGCAGGGGCGGAATCCGAGCGGCGTGGCTTCCATCACTATGGCGCGTTTGCTGGTGAGCAGGTAGAAGGCATGGCACCGGGCATGCGATTTCCGCCAGCGGCTGAACAGAAAACATGCGGAGGGAATGCAGATTACCAGAGCCACCGGAAAGGTCTGCCAATACTCAATTTCGTAGTAAAATCCCCCTGCCGAAGGCGGGCAGAAGGTGATGAGCAGCACGACAGCCACGATACTCAACGCATGCCAACGCAGCATCGGGTCCATAGGCGTCTCCGGACGAAGCACCAGCAGCACCTGCTCGTCCTCCTTCAGAACAGCTCGAACATGATTGATTTCACGAGGCTTCAGCCCCCAGTCTAAAATGCTCATGCGGTCATACTACCACACAACAAAGGAACAAGCGACACAAAATCCCGCACCTGTACGCGGAATGAGCAAAAAGGCTTGAAATCACAGCGCGGAAAGAGTACACTCTGCGCACATTATTATTTCCCCCTTATCATGGAAAACGGAAGAATCACCCTGGCAGGCATCGGCTGCGGCTCCCGCACGCGCACTTACATGAAACTGGCAATGGAATACCCGGATAAGTTCCGCATCGTGGCTGCGGCTGACCCGGTGACCGTGCGCGCTGAGCAGGTGCGCGATTTTGCCCCCGAGGAAGAGCGCAGCAGCATCCGCCTGTTTGCCAATGCCGACGAGCTGCTCTCGCAGCCGAAGCTGGCCGATGTGGCCATCATCGGCACGCAGGACGACTACCACTTCGAGCCCGCCAAGCGCGCTCTGGAGCTGGGCTATGACCTGCTGCTCGAAAAGCCCATTTCCAAGACACTGCGCGAAACCCTCGAGCTGCGCGACCTGGCCGAGAAACTGGGCCGCCGCGTGGCCATCTGCCACGTGCTGCGCTACACTCCGTTCTACAACGCCATCCGCAATGTCATCCGCAGCGGTGAGCTGGGCGAAATCATGACCTTCAATGCCAACGAGGGCGTAGGCGCCTGGCATTTCGGCCACTCCTTCGTGCGTGGCCACTGGGGTAACAGCACCAAATCCACCCCCATGATTGTGGCCAAGTGCTGCCACGATATGGACATTCTCTACTGGCTGCTCAACCGCCCCTGCGAGCAGGTCTCCAGCTTCGGCGAGCTCTCCTTCTTCCGCAAGGAAACCCTCACCGAACCCCGCCCTGCCCGCTGCACCGACTGGACCACCCCCATCGGCGAAGACCCGTGGGATGCCCGCAAGTACATCACCGATGACTCCTGCCGCCGCTGGCTCAAGATGGTGATGGACGGCGTGGATGAAGCCACCCCCGAGCAGATTACCGAGTGGCTCAAGACCTCCCCCTGGGGTCGCGATGCCTTCCAGTGCGAGGACAACGACCAGCCCGACCACCTCGTGGCCATTCTGCGCTACATGGGCGGCATTACCGGCACCTTCACCATGACCGCCTTCGAGGAAGGCCGCCACATCGAAATCTACGGCACCAAGGCCAAGCTCCGCGCCGGCGCATTCTACAAGGAAAACGGCCCCGGCGAAATCACCATCACCGAGCATTTCTCCAAGAAGATGCGTAAGGTCGATATCCAGGAAGCCGACGGCGGCTATGCCGGCCACGGCGGCGGCGACTGGGGTCTGGTGAGCAACCTGTACAACGATATGCGCGTGGTGGAGGACACCACCCTCATGACCACCCCCATTCAGGCCAGCGCCCACTCCCACGTCATCGCCTTTGCCGTGGAGCACGCCCGCCGCACCGGCGAAGTGGTGGATATCAAGGAGTTCGAGCGCCGCGTACTCGCCGGCGAGCTGAACTACTGATTTCCCCGCCTTTCAACACATGTGCCCCCACCTGCGCAGAGTATGCACCATTCTGGCTACCGCGCTGGTGGGGGCTTCAAAATAAAGCGAACATTTCATTATGATGGCTGGCGGCAAATATGCACACATGGTAAACCGCCTGCATATAGCCCGGTTAGCATTCCCTCTGGTTGTGGCGTGCCTAAGCCTCACCTCATGCATGAGAACCTACCAACGCTGCTACGAACACGCTTTCGCAACTGAGGGTGTATACTGCAGCCCGGACGCCGTATATCACAGCAACGAAAAGGAGTACGCCAAAGGGCAACGCACCCAGTTGCGCCATGTACGCTACCGCTCATGGGAGAATTTTTACGAATGGTATTACCACAAAGGCTGGGAGATGAAACCCATCCCCGGTACTGAAGGTGACATTGTATACCATGAGTTGAAAAAGGATTCAGAGGGCAGACTGAAGTTCGCTGATGATGCGGAATGGTTTAGCGCTCCGGATGATAGATTCACGCCGATAGAGAACAATAAGCTGCTTCAGAACGTGTACATAACAGACCTGGCTGAAGACCGTCACCTTACCTGGCGCGGTTTCTACGCTCTGCCAGCATCGGCAGTCTGCTTTGCGGTAGAAGCGCCACTCAACGTCGCCAGCGTCACCCTGTTCCTGATCAGCGACATTGTTGGAGCGATGTTCTGAAAAACGCGAGCTCTCCCGTCTTCATGATGTAAGAGTCGAGCCGTACCCGGAGCATAAATAAAAACATCTGCACACATTGGCATCAATAGAGGGTAGCTAGTAAAAACAGCGCGGTGAGAATCGGGAAATCACATCGTGAAAGCAAACTGCCTTAAGGCTTAAGCACCGAATTATACCCGGCTGCATGTTCAAAGGCTCCTGACATTTCCTCTTGTTGCGCTGCCGGCATTCCCATATTGGCAGCAATGCTTCGCCAGCCCGCTATACGCCAACGCCTCCAGGCATCTCGCAAATCATTTCCAACCTTTTTCAGGGCATTTGCGGATTTCGGATAAAGTGGCCACCTCTCATTCATGATGCATGTCATGTCTCATATCTGAGTAAAAAGTAAGAGTTTTTACTCAGATGTAGGACAAAATACCTCTTTTCCCATAATTTTCAAAACCCCAGCAATCCCTGTCAAGGCATACTAATGCCAAGACTGGGATTGCTGACAACAAAACATCAGGCGGTACGTGCAGGATACGGAGTCGCGGATGACGCCACCGGTTCAGAAGATAGCCTGGGCAATGATATCAAGCCCTCGCATCTTATCGGCCCGGCTGGCAGTGCAATACTGGCGTTCTATCTCTTCTGAATCGTGGCCTACTATTGCTCGCGCGATATCTGCGGTGATAGCGGCATTAGTGCGCAAAGCTGTCACCACAGAATGACGGAAGGAGTGGAATGACTTCGGCGATACGTTTCTGCGATTACCTTTCAAAGCCTTCTTCTCTGTAGAGACCTTCACAATACACCATACTTTGAGCAACGAGGTAAACTCTGTAGAAACGCTGCTGTCCCCACGCATATAGCGACGAGCCAGAATTCTGCTTACCAGATTCCATTTCGTTCTTTTGTCTCTGCCATAATGTATTGTATATCACTGTTTTATTGCATGTGTCACACGAGATGCCCGTGTGACACAAATTCTGCAAGCAGCAGGGACCACAGCCGCATAACCCGCGCCCCCGGCAGCCCCTCATGGTCTGCGTTCATCAATTTTTCCGGGACAAATGGATTGCAGCAAATGGTTATACCAGACTTCACGAGTATCCAGTTCGGCGCAGAATGCAGTATACTCCGCCTCCTTTGCAAAGAATGGTCGCACCAGCTCCCGGGCGCCGGCATACAGGCCGGCAAGCCCGCGGCGCACCTTGCGCGCCAAGTGCAGCCAGTGCAGCACGAAGGCAATTTTCTTCAACACAAAAAACGAGAGAAGATTCAATAGAATTCCCAGGGCATAGGACACCCCAATGGCGTACCAGAACTGGTCTTGCCCCGGCCACAGCATGAAAGGCACTCCCATGCAAAGCGCCAGCTGCAGCACCCACATGATATAGGAACGGCTCACCAGATGCCCCAGCCCCAGAAACGGCACTGCGATATTCAGACACCCGCACCCGGCATCGCGAGCCGAGCCGAAAAAGTGGGGCAACACCACACCAAGCAACATAGCTGAAAACCAGCTGCGTGCACGCCCCTCCTCCTGATACTTCGCCAGCAATGCGTGTATCTCCTTGGCGGCAAGTTTGCGCAGCTCGACCGGCGCCATGCCAGCAACGGAATCCGGCGTAAGCGACAGAACAGATTCGTACGGCTTATTCATAATCTTGCAGAATATCGTGTACGAGCCATATTACCACAGACCTGACCTCATGGCAAGCTTCACCCGATGATGCTTCATGAGGCTCCTGAGATATTCAAGAAGCTGGGGCGCACCATCAGACAATGGTTTGCTATTGCCCCCATGGTTGACACTACACAAG
>JAZRBC010000207.1:0-4246 GCA_045634905.1 Akkermansia sp. | reverse complement strand
ACGGCAGTGGTGGTATCGCGAGCCACGCCTTTCTTCAATGCGCCGGAATCAGCCTCAGCAATGGCAGCAATAATCTGCACCACGCGGGCGAACTTTGAAGCCTCGCCCGAGAAAGCAATCTGCTCCATCCACTCCACATCGGCCAGAATGGCGTTCAACACCTTTTCGCACCTGGTCAGGTCGATGGTGTATTTTACTTCTTTCTGAAGTCTCTTCAAATCCTTGCGCGCGCAGCTCAGGCGGTATTCCGCATTTTTCTTTTCAGGACCGCTCTTGCTCTGCACCTCTTTTTCCAGGCGTTCGATTTCGGCTTTCTTCCCCTGCTCATTCTTCTTCAGATTCTCATTGAACTTCTTGTTGGCATCCTGCTGGCCTACCTCCAGGTTAGCGAAATGGAACATGAGCAGGAGCTTCTGGTTCTCCTGGTCCTTGAGGAATGCCTTCACCTCCTTGCTGCTGTATCCGTCAAGGCGCTTATTGACCTCGGTCATCAACTGCTGGCGCAACTTTTCCGGATTCTTCCATGCTGAAGACTTAGGCGCGGCAACCGCTGAAGGCGGTGCCTGCTGCGCAACTACCGGCAGCTGACCACCAAAGACCAACGCCGCTATGGCTAAAGAATAAATTGTTGTTTTCATCATTCAAAAATAACAAGCAGCCATATTCTACCATCCGCGCATCTTCGTTACAAGTCTAAAATCCTGCACTTTGAGCAGATTTTCGCGACCAATCCGGGCTTGACCCGGCGGCGGCCTCGGGATATACTGCACGGCATGAGTAATTATGCGCTGATTCTCGCAGGTGGCAGCGGCACGCGTTTCTGGCCGCTTTCGCGCAATGCCAAACCCAAACAGCTTCTCGATTTGTTCGGCAGCGGCACCATGCTGCGCCAGGCTATCAACCGGGTGAAGGGGCTGGTGCCAGCAGAGAATATCTTCATTCTCACCAATCACCTGCAGGAAGCAGAGGTGCGCCGACAGGCTGCTGAGCTGCCCGCTGAAAACATCGTGGCCGAACCCGCCCGCCGCGATACGGCTCCTGCCGTGGCTCTGGGCGTAGGCCTCATTGCCGCCCGCGACCCGCAGGCCAACATGATTATCATCCCCAGCGACTCGCTGATTCTGGATGACGCTGCCTTCCGCACACTGGCAGAGGATGCGCTCTCCCTGGCCGGGCGCGAGGCCGCCCTCATCACCATCGGCATCAAGCCCACCTGGGCCTGCCCCAGCTACGGCTACATCGAACGCGCCGGCAAGCTGGAGGATGCCGCACTCACCCACAACTGCTACGAGGTGGTACGCTTCCGCGAGAAGCCCGATGCCGCCACCGCCGCCGAATACCTCGCCAGTGGCAATTTCTCCTGGAATGCCGGCATGTTCATCTGGAATGTGGCTCACGTGCGCAGCCAGCTGGCCGCCCACAGCCCCGAGCTGGCCGGATTTATCGACCGCCTGACCGCCACCGCCGACCTGCCGCAGTTCATTACAACAGAATTCCCTCAGCTCACCCCCATTTCCATCGACTTCGCCCTGCTGGAGAAGGCCGACCGCGTGCTGAACTTTGAAGCCACCTTCGACTGGGACGACGTGGGCTCCTGGATTTCTGTGGGCAAGTACCTGCCGCAGCAGGAGGGCGGCAACGTGAGCAACAGCCCGCTGAGCCAGGTGCAGGCAGGCAACAATATCGTCTTCACCGATTCCGGCAAACGCGTGGCACTGGTGGGGGTAGATGACCTCATCGTGGTCGATACGGGAGATGCCCTGCTAGTGGCCCGCCGCAGCGAGGCCGATAAGATTAAGAACATCGTCTCCGGCCTGCCGGAAAACCTGGTCTGATGCACCCTGCCCTCGGTATAGACTACGGCGAAGCCCGTATCGGCATAGCCGCCACGGATGCCTGCGGCATCCTGGCACACCCCGTGGAAAGCATTCACCTGCAGCGCACAGAGCCGCTGGAGCGCATTGCCACCCTGGTGAAGGAGCGCGGCATCCGCACCCTGGTGCTGGGGCTGCCGCTCCGCATGGATGGCACCGAAGGTACCGCCTGCGCCAAGGTGCGAGCCTTCGGCGAAAAGCTGCGTGCCCGGCTGCCCGAGCTGCCGCTCATCTATGTGGATGAATACCTGACCACCACCGTAGCACAGGAAAAACTGCACCAGGCAGGCAAGAAGGCAAAGAACTTCAAGCCCATCATCGACCAGGCCGCCGCCGTGGAAATCCTGAACAACTGGCTGGATTCCCAGCCCCCCATGCTGGAGGAGTTTTAACCTGCCATGGCATCAGATTTCCGTTCTCTGGCCGGTATTCTGCTCTTGCTGGCACTCTGTATTCCGCCCTGGCTGGGCTTGCGCACCGTACCGGTCACCGACAGAAAACGCCCCATCTGGATGGAAATCGCGCTTAATTTCCTGTGGAGCGGCCTCATCCTCACGCCTCTTATCCTTTTCATCTGGAATACTGAGGTTGATATCGCCTTTTCCTGCAGCATCATGCTCTGCTCCGCGCTCATTGCGCCATTCTATGCGACGCGTATCTCATGGGGCCTGCCCTGGCGGCAGGTACTCAAGGCCTGCATGGTAAGCCTGGGCTGTTTCCTGCTGGAAGCCGTCCTGTTTTTAGGTGCATCCGTCCTGTTTTTAGGTGCATTATTCTGTCTGGAAGCGAACTGATACATTGGCATATCATATATTGGAGTTTGGCGGGGGAATCCATCGAAGCACGGGACTTCAGTCCCGATAAAAAACGCCATGATTTACGGGACCGAAGTCCCGTGCTCCGAGAAAAACAAATTCCAGCTTCCTCCCGCCGCGGATATAGAGTAAACTCCAGCTTTGCGATGTATCCGTTATCAGCGGACTCAACATGTAAGCAGCGCCTGCATAACTTGTCAAAAAAGCGTTCTCTGTGCTCACGAAACTGCAAATTCCTGCAAAACTTCAACAAAATCGGCCAAAGATACTTGCAAATACCGGGGCAGAGTGTTACAATCAACCGCGGAGCCGTATACCGGCTTTTGAATTTTCAACCAAAACTAATCAACCATGTCACTCAAATCATTCTTCAATCCGAAGAGCATTGCAGTAGTCGGCGTGTCTGCCGACCCCACCAAGCTGGGCGCCGTTGTATTCAACAACATCATCTCCGCTGACTACAAGGGCAATCTCTATGGCATCAACCCCAAGATGGCCGGTCAGGAACTCTGCGGCAAGCCCTGCTATGCCAGCGTGGACGCTCTGCCTGAGCCCATGGACCTGGTGGTTGTGCTCGTTCCCGCCCGTTTCACCGAGGGCGTGATTGACGCCTGCATCGCCAACGGCACGAAGAACATTTCCATCATCACCGCCGGTTTCGGCGAAGTGGGTGAGAAGGAGCTTGAGCAGCGCATCGCCCAGAAGTGCCTGGACAACGGCATCAACCTGCTTGGTCCGAACTGCCTTGGCCACATCTCCACCTTCGACAACGTGAACGCCTCCTTCGCCGACGGTTTCCCCGCCCGCGGTAACGTGGCTTTCGTGTCTCAGTCCGGTGCCTACTGCTCCGCCATCATGGACTGGGCCGCCGGCAAGGGCATCGGCTTCTCCCACTTCATCTCCATCGGCAACAAGGCCGTGATGGGCGAAGACAAGCTGCTGGCCGCTCTGAAGGACGACCCCAACACCAACGCCTTCGTGTTCTACCTTGAGTCCCTCAAGAACGGTAAGGAATTCCTCAAGGTGATTAAGGAAGTTTCCGACACCAAGCCCTGCGTGATCATGGAGCCCGGCAAGAGCGCCAAGGCCCAGGCCGCTTCCCTTTCCCACACCGGCTCCCTGGCCCCGAACTACCGCGTGCTCGAGATGGCTCTGCAGGGTGCAGGCGCTATCCAGGCCTACAACGACCGCGAGCTCTTCGGCCTGCTTGAGGTGCTGCAGTACTGCAACCACAACCAGTTCGACGGCAAGCTGGCCGTGCTGGCCAACGCCGGTGGCGTGGGCGTGCTTACCTCCGACCTCTGCGAAGAAGCCGGTCTTGACCTGGCTCCCCCCAGCGACGAGACCAAGGCTGCCCTGCGCGCCGTGCTTACCCCCGAGGCTTCCCTGGGCAACCCCATCGACGTGGTGGGCGATGCCAAGGCCGACCGCTACGAGGCTGCCCTCAAGGTGCTCTGCGAGAGCGGTGAGTACAAGAACATCCTCGTTCTCCTCACTCCCCAGCGCGTGACCGAATGCCCCGAGACCGCTCAGGCTGTCATCAAGCTGGCTCCCCAG
>JAZRBC010000206.1:0-13964 GCA_045634905.1 Akkermansia sp. | reverse complement strand
GTGCTCGCGCTCCAGTTTCTCGAAATAGGCGGCCTGCACGTCGCCCCAGCCGGCAGAGCCGGGGAGCGCGTAGTCCGGGTTATCGAACCAGCTCATGAAGAAGAAGCGGAAGTCGAGCGGCGAAAGCTCGCCGCGGCCGGCGTTCTCCATAGCCTGTGCTGTGAGCTCGTAGTTCACCCCATAGCGACCTCCTTCGTGAGTACTTTCCAGAATGATGGTCCCCTCTGCCGATACGGTATTGATGGCACCGCTGCGGATTTCGCGGGCCCGCCAGGGGGCATGCACAGAAACATGCGCCAGCTCACTCACGTGCAGCAGCTGCAGAGTACCGCCGCGCAGGGTGGTACCCAGGCGCACATCGCTTCCATTGGCAAAGGCAAGGCGGCCGCGGGCATCGGCAGAGGGGTGCCAGCCGCCCTTGCGGGTAGCGCCGCTCTGCTGCTTGATGAGGTGCCCCAGGCAGGCCAGGGCGCGGTCGGTCTCTGCCGGGTGGGGCGGCAGGTAGTCCAGGTGCTCCCAGGCGAAGCGGATTTTCTCCAGTTTCTGCTCTGCATCCGGCAGTGTCTTGTCGATGATGCCGGCGTGGAAATTCGGCGTGAACAGGCAGCGGTCGAGCATGAGCATGGCCACGTAGGTGGAGATACCCAGCTGGCGCGCCTTGAGCACCACGTTGCGGTGCCACAGGTTGCGGTGCAGCCGCAGCTGGGCCGCATTGGGCGCAAAGCGCTGCATATGGCCGGTCTTGTTCTGAATCCAGTACAGGTTGCAGAGTCGCCAGAGGGGGTCCTCCAGCCGGCGGCGGTAGCGCGGGTTAATCGAGTCGAACATGGTTCTGAGCGGGGGGTGGTTCAGCAGGGGCGGGCTGCAGCTCGGCGGCATCATACCGATTCGGGGTTACCGATACCACGCGGCGCAGGGTGAGCCGCAGCAGCTTCATATCTGTCTGGTTCTCACGCAGTCTGGCGGCAAACTGCACCAGCTCCCCGATATGCGGGTCGGGCTCCACACCGCATTCTGCCAGCAGGCAGAGGCGGGCCAGCTCAGCGGCCAGTGCCTCGCCCCGGGTAAGGCTGGCGGGCGATCTGCCCTGCAGCGCCTCAGGCAGGCGACCATCCTGGAAAATCTGCATGATGAGCTCCAGGTTGCAGGTGTCGGCTTCATTACCGGCTTTCCAGGCCTCCGCGCTGGCCGCGCGGCGCGCCAGCAGGTCTTCCAGCAGGGTATTCATGTGGCGTTCCCGGACCAGAGCCGTGAGGGAAAAGTCGTACTGGCGGGTCAGTCCCGACTTGAACTGGTGCATCGGGATGCGGGCTGCCGGCAGCATTTCGGTCTTGCGTACCATGTTCTTGATGAACAGCGGCACACCATCTGACGTATGCACCACATAGGGCACGCGCTCAAGGGGACTGGGGGCCCCCGGGTTGCCGGGCATGAGCCGCACCTGCTGGTCAGGCAGCTCGGGATGGGTGTAGACCGTGATGTGGCGTAGCGAGCCCGGGCGGAGCTCATCCGGCCGGATACCGCCCAGCTTCACTCCACAGGACTCCAGGCGTGCACCCGCGCCCTGCATATCGGCAGCCATGGCGGTTTTCTCAAAGAAATCCAGCAGCGGCTGCATCACCGGCGCGGGTTGCCAGCACGAGCGGAGATTTCCGGGGCGCCGGCCGGTGGGGCCGCCATAGCTCGCGTTTCGCCACCGGATTCCCTGCGCATCTGCATACGGCATATCAGCCGCCATGGAGCGCAGTCCTCCGAGCAGCTGCAGAGCGGGTACCACGCGGGCATCTGCCTTCCACTCAGGCGGCAGCGTCTCGACGGGCTCCAGGGTATAATCCCTTACCAGCTGCAGAGGCAGCAGCTGTCTCACCCCGGGGCGAGATGCATACACCGGCCCGGTACCCGCAAGGTCGGCCTCCGGAGTAAGCAGCAGGCGGTGCCAGGTATTTCCGCCTTTCGGCGTGCGGCCATAGTGGCGCAGCTCCGGGTACTGCTGCAGCACCTCACTGAGTTCCTGCAGGGCGGCGGAAACGGGGCGCTCACCGCAGAGCGGGCGCAACGCGGTATCCACATTGTCGCGCTCGCTGCGAGTCAGGAGCCTGTACCCCCTGGCCGGGTCACGCAGCAGATTCCAGTACTGCTGCCCTGCCCCGCGGAAGGAGGCTTCGCCGCCGATGGCGTAGCACCAGCCCTGCTCGGTGCGGGTGGCGGGGGCCGGCTTGTAAGCTTCCCGCATCAACCCGGCCAGCGTCTCCGGAAAAGCTCCCGGCTTCTGCCCGCGCAGCTCATTCACCAGCGGCACCAGGCGCGTCATGGCGGCGGCGGTGCCGGGGCTCATGCGCAGCGGGCGGGTGGAATCCTCATAGCAGAACGGTGCCATGCGGAACCACTGCTGCACCGGTTCCGGCAAGCCGGAGCCGCGCATTTCATGCAGCATGAACGCCAGGTTCAGATCTGCCATGTGGCGAGCCAGCCGGTGGCACACAGGAACCGCATCGCCATAGAACCGGAACCCGGGAGAATTGACATCGTTCCTGTTACGG
Source organism: Akkermansia sp. (assembly GCA_045634905.1). Classification (GTDB taxonomy): domain Bacteria; phylum Verrucomicrobiota; class Verrucomicrobiia; order Verrucomicrobiales; family Akkermansiaceae; genus Akkermansia. The sequence continues at coordinate 11,424 of JAZRBC010000206.1, read as the reverse complement.
GAAGTCCCCGTGCCATCCACCTGCTGCAGAAGGGAGTCCGCCTCCGGGCGGGTCAGAACCTTGAACTGCACCAGCAGCTCAGCCGCTTCACCCGGTGAAACCCAGCCTGAGAGCAGCTGGCGGTTCCAGTATACCAGGCAGCGCTGCTGCGCCAGCTCCAGCGGGTCGACCATGTATGACAGGTTCGTGGCATACTGCTGCGTGGCCATATCGGTGGATTTCAGGAACGGCCCCCGCCTGGTGCCAGGCAAGCCAAGCCACCTGGATAAATCCGGCACATATTCGAGCCCCAGGCCAAAGCGCGTTGCCCGGCTCTGCCAGAAGGCCTGCAACTCGCGTACCGACTCACGGCCCAGGCGTTCAAATCCGGTCAGGAACTCGCCGGGATGCAGCAGCCTGCGGTCGCGGAAATACGACCTGCCGCCCCGGTACAGCTCCCGAATCTGCTCCGTAAGGTTGCTCCTGCCCTGGGGCAGGAACATGAGCCGCACATTTCCCACCAGTTCATTCACCGCCTGGTCCACGTCCGCATACCAGGCGGTGTAGCGGGAATCCGGCCGCCGTATGCGCCAGAGCAGGCCACCCGCGCCGTCGGGGCTGCTTTCCGGGGCATGTCCGCTCACCGCAGAATAAGCGCTGAGCATGTGTTGATGACTTTCCCGCGGAGCAGCTGCTGCCGGGAGCGGCACCTCCTCCCACACGGCGGGGTCGAGCAGATTACGGAACTCCTGCTGGAGCACAGCCGCATAGGCATGTTCCGGGCTGCAGCCGTTGGCCAGATACGCCTGGAACGTATCTGTATGCGGCAACAGCTCAATGAGCGATTCTGCACAGTGGCGCATACCCAGCATGATTTCATAACACTCTGCCAGGCGGGGGTGCAGCTTCTTCCCGGTCCTGAGCCGGCTGACCCCGTGGCGCACCATGCCCTGGAAGTCCGCCCGTTTCGACTGTCGCAACCAGAGCGGAATGTGTACTTTCCTGGAGCGGCGGCGCCCGTACTCTTCCCCGAATTTCTCGCAGAAGTAATCAAACGCGGCTTCGGGGCCGGAGGCATCAGCAACCGCCCGGCAAACCGACATGAGCAGGTGCGAAACCACGCGGCGGCGCAGGGCATCGCCCTCTTTCCGGGCGGACTCCGCGGATTTATTGCCGCGCCGGAGACTGTCCAGAGTCTCCAGATTCGTGAGCATGCGGTAGGAAAGTTCGTTGATTTCAGTGAAGCGGTCGTCCAGGAGCAGGCGGACCGCTTCCTCGCGGTATGGGAGATAATAATTTCCCTGCTGCACCTCCCGGGGCACCACCAGTTCCGGATTCCGGGACAATTCCTGGTAAAAGCGCAGCCGGCGTTCCTGCTCAGCCGGTTTGAGGCGCAGCTCACCATTGGCCCGCTGGAACCACTCCTCCCACAGCTGGGCATAAGGCAGCCCCGACTCAGCATTCAGCGGCACGGCGCGGCGTCCGGTCATGCGCTCGTAGGCATCCAGCATGCGTTCCGGCTGCCCCGGGGACAAGGGTCTGATGGCAGAGGCCGGCATTTCCACCGGTGCAGGCAGGTGCAGGAACTCCGCCACCTGGCCGGGGGTGCGGAAAACCCGCTGATTCGCAGTATTGAGCAGGCTGAGCGCCCGCACCCAGTCCGGCAAGGAACCAGGGGCGCTCCAGCGCTTGCTGCTGCTGAGCAGGCGCTGCAGCTCGGCACTGCGGGTGTGGATATCCGGTATTTCCAGCAGGCGGGCCTGTGCCGCTTTGTCCACACCCCACTCCGCCAGCCGGGTGGAATCTCCCAGCACCGCATCGGGCGCGCGGAAATGGTGCAGCGCCGCACGCCCGGCGGCTATGAGAACGAAGGGAAGATTCATGGCCGCTTCCCGCATATTGCTCTCCAGACTCGTGAAATCGTCCCCGAATTGCTCCCAGTCAATATGGGAGGCCACCTTGTCCACCCGGGCGGCGAGCTCCTGCATGCCCATACCCACAGCAGTGGCAGCCTTGCCCGCCAGCAGAAGCTTCACATTCTCTGCAGTAATCGAGCCGAGCGTTTTCAGAAACGCCAGGCCATAAGCCCGGGCACCGTTACCCCTCGCCTGCTGAAAACGGCTCACGGCACGGCTGAGCATCTGTTTCCCGATACCGCTCATGCCGAGGTAGATACCAGCCTGCAGGGCACCCCCCAGAACACCGGCGGCCGTCTGCAGCTCCTGGCGCCCCTGTGGCGCCAGCCGGCGCGCCTCTGCCACTGCAGCGCCGGTGCCGGCCAGAGCCAGCAGACCGAATCCCGCCGCGCCGGAAAAAGCCAGCACGGCCCCGGGAACCCCGCTGGCGGTATCCAGCGCCAGCTGCGCGTAGGGGCTCTCATCTTCCAGGGCAATGGGGAACACCTCTCCCTGCGCCACGCGGCGCAGCTCTTCCAGCACCTGAAGCCGTTTGTCAGCCGTTTCGGAGACACCACGCAGGGTATCCGAATCCAGCGTTTCCGCAGCGGCGCGGGTCAATGAGGTCAGGATATGACCGGTTCCCTGCACCACACCGTGCCTGATTTCGTCTATGCCGCGGCGGACCACCCGCCCCATGGCAGGCAACAACGCGCCGGGCCGGGTTTCCAGGGCTTTCACCTGCTCCAGCGAGCGCGCCACGGCATACACACCCGCCCGCTCGGCGGGCTCCAGCTCCGCCAGAGCACCCACCGCCTGCCAGAGACCGGGAGCCCCCTGCACCACCGCGGGAAGTGAAAAATTCTGATTGTCCAGAGCGCAGATGGCTGACCAGCCATCTGCCAATGCCTCTGCCAGCGGCAGGTACTGCTCACGCGCCTGCAGGCCGAGCTCTCTCGCCCCGGTGGCCAGGTCATCATCAGGCTCAGGGGCAGCGGGCTGTCCCTGCAGGGCTGCTTCGAAATGCTGCTGAAAGGCGCGCCGGGCTTTCTCACGCCGGGGCGCTTCGGTATTCTGCACTGAAAGCGCCGCATAGATTTCATCCTCATCATCCGGCACGCCGAGCTCCTGCGCCATGCTGCGGCGCAACTCCGGCCACCCGCTGCGTACCTGTTCGCGGCTCAGGCCCTTGTGGTCCACCACCCACGAACGGTTAATGGCGGATACAAGGCGGTACTCGCGTTCCTCCTGCGGACGGGCCGGGTCATCCGCCCCGGCTTTCCGGCACAGTTCTGCCGGCACGGTGGCGGGGTCGCCGGTGAGCAGGAGGTTCCAGTACTGTCCCTTTTCCCACTCGCGACCGGCATTTCCGGCCGTTTCAGACGGAGCCGGGGCTTCCAGAGGCAGGGGTGCTGTCACAGGCAGCGGCAGAGGGGCTGCATTCAATTCAGTTGTCGTGTTCATAAGCTCTTATTCGGGTTGGTAGCAAAGCCAGGGCTCCTCGCTGCTGCACAGGGCGTCCAGCCACTGGGTGAGTTCCCGGGCATCTGAGGATTTCTGCTGGAGCTGCAGGGCTTCATCCTGCAGGCGGCCAAGGCAGCGCAGCGCGGCGGCATCTCCGGGGCAGCCGAAGCGACCGTCGTGGTACAGGGACCAGAGTACCCGGCTGGTACCGGAGCGCTGTGCGGGCGGCAGCGCCGCAGTGGCCTGCACACGCTGCAGCAGCAGGCGGCGCTCCGACATGGGAATGGGGGCAAGCGCAATTTCCACCACCAGAGCAGAATCATCCCCGGCGTCCCGCTCATCAATACGCCGCAACCAGCGGCAGGTCTCCTCCACCGCCAGCGGGCGGAGCGCCTGGCGGGGAGACTCCGCCCAGGCGCGGGGCAGCACCCCGGCCTCTGCCGCCTGGCGAAGCACCCCGGGCTCCGGCTCCACCCCATGCTCCACAGCAGCGGCCAGCTGCACCGCCAGCCCGGCGGTCAGGCGGGTGCGGGCTTCATCCATACCGGTCTGCACACGGCGCAGGTCCTCCGGGCGGGCGGGACGCTCTGCCTCCGGTGCCTGCCAGGCCGCCAGAGCGGCGGCGGGGTTCTGCTGCAACTGCTGCTGCCAGCCTGCACAGAGGCTGCGGCTCTGCACGCTTTCGAGCTGCTGCGGCAGCTCTGCCTCCGGCACAAATACCTGGCTGCCCTGCTCCAGCCATCGGCGGGCGGCAGCGGCATCGCCACGCTGTACAGCAGCTTCCACCTGTTCGTTCCACTTCCGGCGGGCGCGGCGTATGTGCTCCACCTCGTAAGCCCGGCGCGACTGCAGCGAGTGCAAGCGGCTGTATTGAGCCCCCAGCTGCAGCGCGTGTTCGCGGGCACCGGGCTCCAGCTCGCCGAGCAGCTGCTGCAGCCGCGGCTCATATGCCTGCTGCCAGCTGTAATCCCAGTCGCGTACCGGCTTATCGCTCAGCTCTTCCGCGGTTTCGCGTCCTATGTCCGCCAGCCGGGCTGCTATATCGGCCTCATTGCCTGCGCGGTTCACCCGCTGCATGGCATCTGCCAGTTCCGCGGCAGCCTGCCCGGCGGCCGCCACCCCCTGCCCCAGCGAGCTGCCGCTGCGCCCCCAGTCATTCAATGAGTTCACTGTGAGTTGCACGCTCTGCCGGGGATACGCGAGCATGCCCCACTCTTTCATACGTATCGCCATGCTCTGCAGCATGGCACGCCCGCCCCCGCCGGGTCAACCACGCCAGACCCTGCGGTGCCGGATTCCACAAGGAAGCTGCAGCCCCCGCCCCGCCAGCGGGAGCCTTTCGTCACGAAAGGCCATTGCCCGCAGCCGGGCTGCCCGGAACTCCCGCCCCGGGCGGAATGAGGCGCATATCATCATCGAACACCAGGCGGATGGGATGAGCCGTGGGCACCTCCAGCTGCTCAACCTCCGCCGGACTGAGACCGCGCAGGTGCATGAGCAGCGCGCGCAGGGTGTTGCCGTGCGCCACCACCAGCAGAGCCCCGGTGGAATACACCAGTGGGCGGAGCCGCGACTCCCAGCAGCTGCGCACGCGGGCATGAGTATCGCGCAGAGACTCGGTGACAGGCAGCAGCTCCGCCGGAATGCCGGCATAGCGGGCATCCAGCTCCGGCAGCCGCGCATCCCCGGGTGGCAGCGCCGGGGCCGGGCAATCATAGGCACGTCGCCAGCGCTGCACCTGGGCAGCACCGGCCTCCAGCTCCACCTCGTGTTTATCGCGCCCCTGCAGGCTGCCATAGTGTTTTTCATTGAGTCTCCAGTCCTTGTATACCGGCACCCAGGCGCGGCCCAGCGCAGCAAGCACGATATTCATGGTATGAATGGCTCGCATGAGCAACGAAACGCAGGCAGCCCCGCAGACAAAGCCACTCTCCTGCAGCCGGCGCCCTGCCAGCTCTGACTCCCGCCTGCCGCGCACCGAAAGCGGCACATCCGCCCACCCGGTAAAGCGGTTCTCAGCATTCCACTGCGACTCACCATGCCTGAGCAATACCAATTCTTTCATGCACAAAATGACACAGCGGTGCATTCGGTGGTTGCATAACGGGCAGAATATGCTAGAATACAGGTAGATATGACCCGGACTCGTCTGATTTTCCTCATCGTGCTTCTCTCGGTGCTGGCAGCGCTCGCGCTCATGCTGCCCGGCTGGTTCAAGGACCCCCGCAAGCTTGCCATCGGCGAATGGCAGGAGCACAACAAACTGGGCTTTGTAGAAGTGACCGACAGCTGCGCCCGCTGGCGGGGCAGCAGTTTCAAAGGCACCTTCCAGTACACCTGGCTCCAGTACGAAAGCGAACCCTACTCCGTTGAAATCTCCCGCAACGGCGAAAAATGGCTCGCCAGCGTCACCTTTGAAGACGATGACCACGCGCTGGTCGATTTTCACGTGTTCGACAGGCTCCCCGCCGAGGCACGCAAGTTCATCAGCCAGAAAAACAAGGCCAGAAACCGCCCGGAAAACGAGATTCTGCTGCGTTTCCGCCGGATAGAGCAAAAAAATTAGACGCTGCACGGCCCGCACGGCAGATTATTCTTGAAAACGCGCCATCTTTACGCTAAAACTAGCACAGGGCAATTTTCTGCACCTGCTTTTTCTCACATACAAACACATACTACAAATATGGAAACCACATTCAAGATTCACGGTCTCTGCGCCGCTACACACACCCCGATGAATGCCGATGGCTCCTGCAACCCCAATGCAGTAGACGCTCAGGCCAAGTTCCTGGCCAGCCAGGGTATCAAGTCCGTTTTCATCACCGGCTCCACCGGTGAATCCGCCCACATGCAGCTCACCGAGCGCAAGGAGAACATGGCCGCATGGGGCGAGGCCGGCAAGAAGTACGGTATCGACGTCATCGTGCACACCGGTGGCAACTGCGTGTACGACGGCCGCGAGCTCGCCGCTTACGCTGCCGAGTGCGGCGCTACCGGCACCGCCAGCAACTCTCCCTGCTACTTCAAGCCCGGCAGCATCGACCTGCTGGTAGACAGCCTGGCCGTGGCCGCTTCCGGCGCCCCCGAGCTGCCTTTCTACTTCTACGACATTCCCGTGCTCACCCACGTGGGCTTCAACCCCTGCAAGATGATTGAGGCCTGCGCCAAGAAGATTCCCAACTTCGTGGGCGTGAAGTTCACCAACCCCGACCTCGCTCTGTACATGGATGCCCTGAACTACGACGGTGGCAAGTACGACATTCCCTGGGGCGTGGACGAATGGTTCCTCGGCGCATATGCCACTGGTGCCAAGGGTGGTGTGGGTTCCTCCTTCAACTATGCTCCCAAGCTGTATGATGACATCATGAAGGCCGTGGATGCCGGCGACCTGGCAGAGGCCCGCCGCCTGCAGCAGCTTTCCGTCACGATGATCAACATCATCGCCGGCAAGGGTTACATGGGCTGCTGCAAGTACCTCATGAGCGAATGGACCGGCGTGGACTTCGGGCCGGCCCGTCTCCCCATGGGCAAGCAGGACAAAGCCACGCTTGACGCGCTCAAGAGCGAGCTCAAGGCTATCGGCTTCTACGACTGGGCTATCTACAAGTAAAGAACCAACACCTGCCTCCTCATGGACACCAAAGCACTTGGCGAATTCTACAAAGACAAGCTGCTCAATGAGGTAGAGCCGTTCTGGTTTCCCCGTTCACTGGACACAGTGAACGGGGGTCTTTACCATTGCTGCGCTGCTGACGGCACCCTGGTAGACACCGACAAGAACGTATGGGCACAGGGCCGCATGGCCTGGATGCTCCTCACCTGCTACAACAGCATCGAAAAGCGCCCGGAATGGATGACCTACGCCGAAAGCGCCCTCAAGTTCCTTGAGGAAAAGTGCGTAGACCCCGCCGATGGCCGCATGTATTTCCACATGACGGCAGACGGCACACCCATCCGCAAGCGCCGCTATGCCTACAGCGAATGCTTCGCCGCCATCGCCTGGGCAGCTCACTACGGTGCCACCGGCGATGCCCACAGCGCCGAACGCGCCCGCCACTGGTTTGATATCTACGCAGATATCTTCTTCACCCCCGGCAAGATGGCTCCCAAGAGCACCGGCAAGCGCCCCGGCGAAAACCTGGGCTGCCGCATGATTATGATTGTCACCGCTCAGGAGCTTCGCCGCTACCTGGGAGATACCGATGGCTTCTACACCGCCTGGATTGACCGCTGCATCGATGACCTGCAGCGCCTCTTCCTGCACGAGGACATCAAGGCTGTGCTCGAAAACGTGGCCCCGGACGGCTCCGTCATCGACCACTTCGACGAGCGTGTGCTCAACCCCGGGCATGATATCGAAGGCGGCTGGTTCGTGCTGGAGGAAGCCCGCTACCGCGGTGGCGACAAGAAGCTCATCGAAATCGGCTGCAAGATGATTGACTGGGCGCTCGAACGCGGCTGGGACAAGAAGTACGGCGGCCTGCTCTACTACACCGACGTGTACAACAAGCCGGTGCAGGAGTACTGGCACAACATGAAGTTCTGGTGGCCGCATGATGAAGCGCTCATCGGCACCTGCCTGGCCTATGTCATGACCGGCGATGAGAAGTATGCCGAGTGGCACCAGCGCATCCACGACTGGTCCTTCGAGCACCTGCAGGACAAGGAACACGGCGAGTGGTTCGGCTACTGCAACCAGGACGGCAGCACAACCAACGGGCTGAAGGGCTCCATGTGGAAGAGCTTCTTCCACCACCCCCGTGCACTGTGGTGCTGCGCTCACTATTTCGGTGCCATTCCCGCTCCCTCCACCCAAGCTTAACAAGACACTCACAACACCATGATTATCGGCATTCTCAACTCCGGTGGCGACTGCCCCGGTATCAACGCCGTGATTGAAGGCTACGTATCTGCAGCCTACCGCCGCGGCTGGCGAGTCATCGGTTTCCACGACGGTTTCGAAGGCCTGCTCCCCGTAGCAGGCGGCCGCCGTTATGAAACCCTGACCCCCAACAAGGTACACAAAATCCGCGCCCATGGCGGCACCATTCTCGGCACCACCAGCACCGGCAACTTCAAGGTAGTCACCAACAAAGTGGGCCGCCGCCAGGTGGACCGCGAGGTAATGGCCAAGGCCAAGAAGACCATCAGCGCTCTCGGGTTGGAGGCTCTGGCCGTTATCGGCGGCAGTGGTTCCGCCCGCACTGCCAAGCTCCTCTCCGAGGAAGGTCTGCCCGTGATTTCCATTCCCAAGACCATCAACAACGACCTCTGCGCCGACTCGGACTACACCTTCGGTTTCCACAGCGCCGTGAGCGTGGTCACGGAATCCATCGACCGCATCCGCACCACGGCCAATGCCCACCAGCGCATGATGGTCATTGAGGTCATGGGCGACATGTCCGGCTGGATTGGTCTGTACGGCGGTATTGCCGCTGCGGCAGACGTGGTGCTCATCCCCGAAATCGAATACGACCTGGAAAAAGTCATCGACTGCATCAAGGCCCGCAAGGCCACCGGCCAGCGTGAAATCATCGTGGTCGTGGCAGAAGGCTCCCGCCTGAACGGCCAGCTGGTCACCGTGCACAACAAGGACAACGGCGATGAACGCCTGGGTGGCATCGGCAACAAGCTCAGCCACATCCTGCAGGAGCGCACCGGTATCGAAACCCGCTACTGCGTGCTGGGTCACACCCAGCGCGGCGGCTCCCCCTGCGCCTTCGACCGCATCCTCGGCGTGCGTTTCGGCGTGGAAGCCGTGAAGCTCATCGAGCAGCGCGACTTCGGCAAGACCGTGGTGCTCAACGGCCTCAACATCGACAACGTACCCATTGAGGAAGCCGTGGCTCACCACCGCTTTGTGCTCCCCGAAAGCCAGATTGTCAGCACAGCACGCGACCTGGGCATCATCTTCGGCGACCGCAGCCCGGAGGCCATGCACTGCGACCGTGTACAGGCCGGCACCAAGGGCTCCAAGCCTGCCCGCAAGTGCTCCAAAACAAAGACGGCCGATGCTAAATGAATAAAGCCATCACATATCTCTGTACGTTAGGGGCAGCCGTGAGCAGCCTGCTCACCTCCTGCAGTTTCGACAGCATCCTGACCCCGGAGAAAACCACCCCCAGCTATGTAGCCATGGAGGTGAACTCCGGGCGTGTGCTCTATTCATCCAACTCCAACATCAAACGCCCCATCGGCATGCTGGCCAACCTGGCCACGGCCGTGGTCGTCATGGACTGGATTAAGGCACAGCAGGTGGATATGAACCGCCTCATCACGGTTCCGGCGCAGGCCACTGTGTGGCAGCGCACGAATCTGCTCAACCTCCGCGCGGGGGACTACATTTCGGTGCGTGATGCGCTGTACTCCGCCCTCATGTGGGACGACAGCACCTGCGCCACCGCGCTCGCCTGCGCCTGTGGCGAAACACTCAGCAGCGGCAACCCCGAGGGAGCCTTCATCGCGCAGATGAACAACCTCGCACGCCGGCTGGGCATGACATCCACCGTGTTCAAGGGCACGAATGGCGCCGTCATCACCCAGTCCTCTGCCCGTGATATGGCACTGCTGGGTATGTACGCCATCAACGACCCCGACCTGCTGGCCATCACGGCCCAGACCGGCTGCGTAGTCACCATTCACACCCCGACCGGCGCCCGCCGCCAGACCATCCGCAACAACAACAAGCTGCTGAGCGGCTCCGGGCATGTGGACGGGCTCAAGGTAGGCCAGTCCCGCAGCGCGGGCAACTGCCTCATGGTGACGGCACGCCGCGCCTCGGTCAAACGCGTGAACCCCGCCACCGGCAAGGAAGCCACCTTTGCCCAGCGTCTGCTCGTGGTCATGCTCGGCATGCCTTCGTCCCACTCCCGCTACCAGGAAACCGCCCGTTTCCTGCGCGACGGCTGGAACGCCTGGGATGCCTGGCTGCCCTCTAACGATTATCAGGATAAAACCAAATTCATCTTACTCCCCAATTAACATCTCATGAACATAGGTATTCTCAATGCCGGTGGCGACTGCCCCGGTCTCAACGCCGTGATTGAAGGTGCCGTGGCGGCTGCTTCCGCTCGCGGCTGGACCGTCTACGGTTTCTACGATGGCTTTGAAGGTCTGCTCTCCACGCCCGAAAACGAGCGCTGGCGCATCCTGACCCCGGAAAACTGTCTCAATATCCGCTCCACCGGCGGCACCATTCTCGGCACGGTGAACAAGGGCAACTTCACCGTGAAGAGCGGTGTCGGCGGCCGCATGCAGATTGCCGAGGAAGTACTCGAACGCAGCAAGGCCACGGTCGAGCGTCTCGGTCTCTCCGCCCTCATCGTGGTGGGTGGCGACGGCTCCCAGACCATCGGTCAGGAGCTCCGCCAGATCGGGCTCCCCATCGTCGGCGTGCCCAAGACCATCGACAACGACCTCGGTGCCACCGACTACACCTTCGGTTTCTGGACCGCCGTTTCCGTGGTAAGCAAGCAGCTCGACCGCCTGCGCACCACCGCCTACTCCCACCAGCGCATGATGGTGGTGGAGGTAATGGGCCGCCACGCCGGCTGGATTGCTCTGTACGGCGGTATCTCCGGCGGTGCAGACGTGATTCTCATTCCCGAGATTCCCTTCACCCTGGAGGACGTGGTCCGCAAGGTAGAGCTCACCAAGGCTCTCGGCCAGCGCGAAATCATCATCGTGGTCAGCGAAGGCGCCACCATCGGCGGCAAGCTCCTTACACTGGATGAAGAGACCAAGGGCGAGGTGCGTCTCGGTGGCATCGCCGCTTTCCTTTCCACCAAGCTCGAAACCATCACCGGCATCGAAACCCGCTACTGCGTGCTGGGCCACACCCAGCGCGGCGGCTCCCCCATTCCCTTCGACCGCGTGCTCGGCGTACGCTGCGGCGCCAAAGCCATCGACCTCATCGAGGAAGGCAAATTCGGCGAAACCGTCGCCCTGCACCGCACCGACATGGTCTCCATGCCCATCGAGGAAGCCGTGCGCACCCTGCACCTGGTGGACAGCAAGAGCCAGCTCATCGACGCCGCCCGCGAAATCGGCATCTCCTTCGGCGATGCCAGCGACCTCGGCAACTTCT
>JAZRBC010000205.1:0-4656 GCA_045634905.1 Akkermansia sp. | reverse complement strand
TGGTGCATCGGAATATCATGGTCTGGCAAAGAGCAGGGTGGCGCGTTCGATATCTTTCATGCGGTGCCGCGGGTGGCGCACGCTCAGCATGCGCAAACGGGCGCTGGGATTGCCTGTGAAGAAGAGCCTGCCGTTGCGCACAGGAAAATTGGGAAAGTGGCCGTGGTGCTGCTCCAGCAGCCGGGGAAGGCGTTCGCGGTAGAAGCGGCGCAGCCTGTTGGCAAATGCTCCTTTTTCTTCCTCGTCCACCACCCAGCAGTACCATTCCCAGTCTGACTGTTCGCCCCATTCCTCCATGGGGGCAAGAGTAGCACCATTGAGCATGAAGGGCAGGTGAAAGGACATGGCGGAGCCATTGAATGCCTGTTTCAGCATATGCTGGCATTCCGTCTGCGTCAGACCATCCAGCCGCTGAATCAGTCGCAGGGTGTATTCGTGGATTCTGCCGGAATCCGGGTCGGAGTAACCGTAGAACTCGCCGTGTGAGAGCAGGGTGCCCAGCGCCGTCAGCAGGTGGCTGCGCCTGATACGGTGGCGCAGCAGCTCATCGGCCATGGCCCAGTGGCAGCTATCCACTGCCTCGTGCAGTGCCCCCAGACAGCAGCCTGTTGAGTCGCGGTCGGGTGCATATCCATGGCGCAGCGCACTGGCCATGCTCACCAGATTCCCATTCCGCGCACGTGTGTGCCGCGCTGCCAGATGCGCTACCAGGTCTTCGCCATAATCATCCTCCGCTCCGGGGTCTCTCCCCCAGCGTGCGATGAAGTCTCCGGCATCTTCAGAAAGGTACATGGACGAATGATACCTGGGTTTCAGAGCTTGTCAATTCCAGAAATGGCTTTTTTGAGGACAGCTTGTATCAGCTGGGTAAGTCGGCGCGGCGTATCCAGTGTTCATTCCAGCCGATGCCCATTTTTGCCAGTATGGGGGTAATAACGCGTACCTGGCGGGCTGATGAATCGGGAGTGTTATTATTCATGGCAGACAGCCGTCAGACCCGTCCTTCCGGCCTGAGGGATCCGGATGTTACATGGAATCGCCTTTACGCTTTCTGGTAGATTTCTTTCTGGCCTTCTTTTTCTGCTTCCTCTTATCGTCATCAGATTCAGCCTGGGAGGATTCCGGGTCAGCTTTGGCCAGCATATCTTTGCAGGAAGCCTGTATGGCCGGGCCAATCCACGCGTTGCCGGTGTAGCTGCCGGAACCGATGGTTTTTGTTTCTCCTGTTTCAGCATCCCGCATGACGATGGAGCCATTGTCGAGGCTGAAATAGGCCAGCGGCACGCCATCTGCATCTACTGCGCGCAGGTCGTAGGTGCCGTAGCTGTATTCCTTGCCGCGGGCATCCTTCTTGAACAGCGCCTCGCGGGCTTTGCTTTCGAAGATGTTGACGACGGGACATTTGATGCCTTGCGAACCGCTTCCCCGAGCCTTGTTGCCCTTCGATTTGTCTTTCCTTCCCTCGCCTTGTTGTTCCGGTGGAAAATCAAGGTATATGATGAGTTCTGCGCCGCTGCCGGATATTTCTTTGTACACCGGAACCAGCGGTCTGGTGGCCGCTTCCAGTTTATCATTCTGGTGCATATTGTACCCCAGGTAATGAAGGAAAAAGACCTTGGCGTTCTTGTCGTATCTGGGGGAATTGACCAGCACTCCCTTACTGCGGCGGCTGGATTCGATGAACGCAGCTACGGATTTCCTGGCCGGGGCAGCATGCAGAGCCACGGGCCACCAGGTCATGAGCCCCAGAAGGAGGCAGGAGAGCTTGAGAAAATGATTCATGGTGTGTATGCTGATTCTAGTGTTTTCGTCACCTGAGGTCAAGACAAGAATGAAGCCTTATCTGAAGCAAGGCCCGTAGTGACAAGCTGTGCATGGCTGCTTTATTGTGAGCAGTTGGTATTGAGCCGGTTTATGATTCCTCAGTCCTGCGATTTCCGATTCTGTCTGACCAAATACCTCTCGCATTCGTTTTTTTTGGTAGTTTTTCGCAGAAAATGCTGCGCTTTCGGTGGCTTCTTGTGTTAATATAGGTGAGACATCATGGAAAAACGGACAAAACGAAAACTGGGCATCGCGGCGGGCCTCTGGCTTGCGGTGGCGCTGGCCGTGTGGCTGTTTCTGTTGTCTGAGCTGCGGGCGGCGCATGCAGGTTGGGGGTATGAGCCATGGGATTGGCAGTATGAAGTATCAGACTTTCTGTTCCTTTTTTCATGGTCACAATACGTGGTGGTGAGCACCGCTTTTCTGCTGGCGTGGCTGTGCTGGGGCAGACCAGGGCATAAACTGGGCATCATCCTGCTGTCCTGCGGTGTCACCTGGATGCCGGTGGCTCTGGCGGGTACTGCCGATTTGCTGGCATCGCCTAGTGGCCCGGGGCATGTGCCGCTTTCGCTGTACGCCGTGCCTCTGTTTTCTCTCATCTGCTTCATTGAAGCCCTGGTCCTTGCCTTGGTTATCCGTTCATCACGTAAATCCTGACTCATCATGAAACGGATTATTGTTGCATTTCTTTCGCTGTGCTGCTTATCGTGCACTCCCTGGCATGAAGAGGACCCTGTCATTCCGCAGCCGACGGAATTACGCTCCGACGCCTTTGCCCTGGATGTATTCCGTACCCTGGTGCTGGAAAACGCGGGCAATGTGACTTTTTCCCCTGCCGGACTTGAATCCCTGCTGCGGGTGCTGCAGCAGGGAGCCCGCGGCGAGACAGCCGCCGAGCTGGCCGCTCTGCCTATGCGTGAGGCAGGTGTGCCCAGCAGCATGCAGGTGGTACAGGCTGCCGCCTTGTTTGCGGATGAGCAGTTCAAACTCCAATCCGCGCCGGAGGGAACTGCTGTTATCTCCCTGCCTCTGGCAGATGCCCCCGATGAAGCGGCTGGGAGTATCAATGACTGGGTGGATGAGCAGACTCGTGGCATGATTCCCGGAGTCATCACTCCTGCCGATTTGCAGCAGGTGCCGCTTCGCTGTCTGGTGGCGGTGAACGCACTGGCGATGGAGGAGAAGTGGCTGCGCCCCTTTGACCCGGAAAAGACGGTGGCAAATGCACCATTCTTCTGCACGGATGGCTGCCGGACTGCCGTGCCTATGATGTTCTGTGAGGCTGCCTTCCGCCATGCTGCTGGCGAGGATTGGCAGGCGGTGGCGCTATTTTACCGTACCGATGGCCGCCCGGGGAATCCCGGTTGTTTTCTGGCTATCCTGCCGCAGGGTGAAGCACGCGATTTTGCAGCCGCTCTCACGCCTGAGAAGTTCGGCAGCATCCGACGGGCTCTGGCGGCTGCGGAACCACAGGAAATCTGCATCGGCCTGCCGAGGTTTGTGCAGCTCACCCCTGTGCTGAATCTGACCGGGACGTTGAAGTCATGCGGGATTCGCCGGTTGTTCTCCGATAATGCCGATTTGAGCGGTTTTGCCGATGAACCGCTGGCGGTGGAATCGGTGCTGCAGCGGTGCTATATCCAGGCAGACGAGCAGGGCACCAGCGCTGCTGCTGCTACGGCCGCCATCATCAAGCAGCGCTCATTGGCGCCAGAGCTCACGTTCAACCGTCCCTTCATCTGGGCCATTACGGACCTGACCACTCCCGCTTCCCCTTATTTTCTGGGGCTGTTTGAACACCCCTGACCGGAATATGAAACTCTTTCCATTGCTTTTTCTGCCGTTTCTGCAAGCTTCGGACGAATCCTCCTGGCACCCGGCTCTGCATGACCCGCTCACACCGTCGGCCTCTGCTCCGGCAGCGGAAGAACCCAGCTTTGAGGAATATGCCATGCTCTGGGCGCGTCATTGTCAGAAACAGCTCTGGCTGCTGCAAGCTGTGCGCGACCGCGAGTCTGCAGATGCCGCTGCCGCCGAGTGGGACAAGGAGGAAACCGTTTACTATAGTAACCCTGTCATTCTGGCGAATCCTGTTTTCTGCTCAGAGCATGAGCAGGAGTCTGCTTACAATAAGGTACAGCTCAGCATCGGTCATCCCTGGCAGCTGGGTGATGCGGTGGAGGCGGAAAAGGCTCGCCTGCGTCAGGTGTATTTCTATGGCTCAGAGCAACTGGCCTTCCGCCTGTGCGGGTATCCGCATGCCGCTTACCGTATGCAGCCTCCCACCCCGGAAGCGTTGCAGGTGTATGAATCATACCAGCGTCGGCGGTTCGATGATACCTGGGGAAAATCCTCCGTACAGGGAGGCCCCGGATTTTCTGCCGATACCGCCTGGCTGCTCACGCCCCGGGCGGACGATTATGCGGCACTCCGATTGACTCCCCGGCGGGCATCTTTACCGGATGACCATTTCCGCGCCTTGGGGAATGGCTACCGGCATCTGGTGACGGAATACATGAGGAATATCGGCGGCAAGACCTATGTGCTCCACTCCGTCATTCTGGTGAAGGACGGAGAATCCGCCGCCTGCAGGCTGGAGCAATGGTACCAGCTGCCACAGACTTATATTGATTGGCATCTTAATAAGTAACGCATATGAAAAAAATCGTGGCCCGCGTCCATATCGCCATGTTCCTTACCTGGGTTATCTGGTGTTTCTACCGGGGTGTTCTGTGCAGCCTGACTTTGCTGCCGGATGTTCTGGCCCCGGAGAGCTTCAGTACGGACTATGTATTGTTCTCCTTTGTCCTGCTGGCCATTCCTTTGCTTGCG
>JAZRBC010000204.1:0-2581 GCA_045634905.1 Akkermansia sp. | reverse complement strand
ATGATGTGAGCGTTAGTGATGAGTGTCTTCATATGGCGTGTATAAATGGTTAGCCGCGGGGGTATTCCCGTTGCTTACGCGTCAATTCTATCCTTATCTCCACCAGCTTGCAAGGAAAAATTAACGCATCTGCGGAAAATGGGCTCAGGGCGCGGGTGTGGCTCTGGGGGGGCTGTTTCAGATTTGCTGACTCATTCTGCTAGTCAAATTGGACTTTGGCTCGCCGTTGGCTCGCCAACTTCCAATTTATCGGCCTGCATGGTGATTTCTGGACTTATTGGAAATCCCCAATCCCGATTTTGCAGCTACTGCTTCATGAAGCAAAAGCGTAATCTTTGTTCGTTGATTAAGTTAGCTGGTTCGGGTGCACATATCTACCAGCAAATCTGAAACAGCCCCTGGCTCTGAGCGGCCGGGGGATATTTTTTCTTGATTCGCGGGTGGAAAAATAGTACCATGCGCCCGCGCGTATTGCTTCTCTCCACCATGAGTGCCGACACACACGACAAAGCCGATTTGAAAGCCGCCGCTAATCTGCCGGGCAGCGGGCATGTGATGATGCCTCAGGCACCGCCTGTGGAGAAGAGTCTGTTGGCCATGATGACGATTGACCCCACCAACATCGTGTCACAGTGCGTGTCGAAGGGTATGACCTCAGAGTTCTTCTATATTCCTGCGCATAAGATTCTGTGGGAAATCTTCCGCGACCGCTACGACAAGGGCATCCCCATCGATGTCACCTCTGTCATGCAGCACCTGGCGGATAAGAAACAGCTGGAGGCCGTGGGCGGTGCCTCCGGGCTCATGGATGTCTTCTCCTACACCACCAACACCGGTCTCTTCAACCTGCATTTCGAGACGCTGAAGGAGAAGTTCATCCGCCGCAGCATCATTCTGGCCGCGAATCAGGCCAGCGAGGCCGCCTACACCAGCGAGGCCGAGGTGGATGCCCTGCTGGACCAGACCGAGCAGGAGGTGCTGAAAATCCGCCAGAGCACTGACAAAGGCGGCGAGTGGAAGCTCAGCGCCGATATCGCCGCAGCGGTCTCCAACATGGAGCGCATGATGAGCAGCAAGGGCGAGGTGCTCGGTCTCACCACCGGCTACCCGCGACTTGATACCATGATTAACGGCCTGAAAGGCGGCGAACTCTTCATCATCGCCGCTCGTCCGTCCATGGGTAAGACCTCTTTCCTGCTCAATATCATGGAGCACCTGGCGCTGGAGGTGAAGAAGCCCATCCTCATCTTCTCCTGCGAAATGCCCAGCGTGCAGCTGGTGGAGCGTCTGCTCTACGCCCGCAGTGGCGTGAGCAAACAGCAGCTCCTCACCCGCCAGGGCGGCCTGGTGAAGGAAGACCTCAAGCGCCTTAAATACGCCATCGGCGAGTTGCGCGCCAGTAAAATCGTCATCGATGACACCGCTGCCATCTCCATTGCCGAGCTGCGCGCCAAGGCTCGTCGCGTCATGCGCGACCACCCCGATTTGTGCGCCATCGGCATTGACTACCTGCAGCTCATGCGCTCGCACACCAAGCAGGCTCAGAACAGCCGCGAACGCGAAATTGCTGAAATCTCCGGCGGTCTCAAGGGCCTGGCCAAGGAACTGAACCTGCCCATCATCGCTCTGGCCCAGCTGAACCGTGGCCCGGAAAACCGCCCCGGCAAGAACAAGGGTGTGCCCATGATGAGTGACCTGCGTGAATCCGGTGCTATCGAGCAGGATGCCGACATGATCGGCCTGCTGTACCGCATGGCTTACTACGCCGAGGACGACGAGGAGCGCGAGAACGTGGGCTCCGATGCCAATCTCGCCCTTTCCAAGAACCGAAACGGCCCCACAGGCGATATTCCGCTCACCTTCATACCGGAGCTCATGCGTTTCACCCCGCGCATACCGCGGGCCGATGAGGAGGAGGAAGGCTGATGATGCCGCACCGCCGCCGCTGCGCAGCCCTGCTGTTCTGTGTCTTTGCCCTGCTGCTGGCTGCCTGCCAGCAGTTTCCCGGGCCCGCTACCCCTGCCGTGGTGCTCGATATAGGTCACACTGCCGGGTACCCCGGTGCCCGCACCCCCGGCCCGGTGCAGGGGCGCCGCCTTTCCGAGTTCGAGTTCTGGTACGAGTACAGCTACTACACCAGGAAGGTGGTACAGGATGCCGGCTACCCCTGCGTCATCTGTACCCGTGGTGATGAGCCCGATGACGAACGCTACGAAGCCTGGGCAGAGCGCGCCGGGATTATTCACCTGGGAAAGAACGGGAAACCTGGTCGCCGCTACCCATCGCGCTACTATCGGGATCGCGTAGCTGCCGGCATCATCAGCGCCGATTTCGCCGTGTACCGTCAGGCACCCGCAGCCGTCTTTCTGCACCACAACAGCAACGGTAACGGCTGGCGCCGCTACCGGCAGGACTCCGTCATCCTCACCAACCGCCACAACGGTGCTCCCCTGGCCCAGGCCATTGCAGACTCCCTCAACTCCCGCTGTCTCAACCACGGCATGCCCAACAAAGGCAGACCTTGCACCGTTCAAGTGCGCTACAAGGATGCCTCCCGCGGTGGCGGCTGGCTTAACGTGTG
>JAZRBC010000203.1:0-8489 GCA_045634905.1 Akkermansia sp. | reverse complement strand
AATTACGAAGTATTGTAGTTAGGCGCGCGGAGCGCGCATTGATACAGCCGCGCCGAAGGCGCGGGAAACTTGTACATTCAAAATTCTACTTTCTACATTCTACATCCACAAAGTCCAATTTGCCTGGCAGAATGAGTCAGTAAATCCGAAACAGTCCCAAATAATGTGCTTTCTATGAAAAAAGGCTGCGCTTCGGCCGTTTTTTGTGTTATATAATGTGAGAGGCTTGATATGATGAAGCGATTACTCAGAACATTGATTTGCGCGGTGCTGTTTGTCGCCGGTGCGGTGCAGGCCGGGAATGCAGCTTCGCGTGAGCTGGCACAGAAGGTATTCCGCGAGGCTACGGGCTGGAAGGAATACCGCCTGTCTGCTGATACAGTGCTGCTGCGGGGCCGTCTGGAGAAATTCAATGGTGGCGGCCCGACTCATATGTATTGCGCTGTGCGCATGAAAGAGGGGAAACCTCAGTTGTGTGCCACGTATGCGGTGGCGGCGGGGAATGACCAGTTTTCCCGTTTCTCCTTGAAGGCCGGAGTGGTGCAGGCGTATCACGCCAATGGTGTTCTGCTGGCGCGAATTCGCCTGTGGGATGCGCCGCCTGCACAATTTGCGACTGCTCCCAGCCTGGTAAGCCTGCGCCTGGTCGGTGTGGAACCGGGGGCCGTGATAGCTGAGGCTGAGAATCTGACCGGTCATCCCGTGACGCTGCGGCGGGGAAAGGTGTATGTGATAGAGTACGAGGGCAATGAGGTGAAACGAAGTGATTTGACTCTCCGGCTCAAGGAATGCCGCCTGCAGCCGGGGCAAACCTTGCGGATGAAGTTGAGCATTGTCAGCAAAAGACAGGTTTATCCCGCGGGTTGGCTGGAACGGCAACGGGTGGAGCTCGTGTACCGTGCTCAGGATAACCAGCCGTGTGGGGCGGAGCTATCTCCCGCCTGGGTGTTGCAATCCGGTGTGCCGCAGCTTGACTACCAGGGCTATTCCTACCCCATTCGCCTGCGGAATGATCTGGCGGTGCAGCTCGAACCCGGTATGAGCGGCATGGTGATGCACCGGCTTGCCATCTACCAGCTGAGCGGTGGGGTATGGTTCCATTCCGGCTGTCTCAACACCCAGGGAAACTCAGCCCCTTGTGCATTTGAAATCGGGGATGATATGATACGTGTGCGGGATTCTCGCGGTCGTCTGGTTGGCCTGTTTGTCTTCCCGCAGTCGACCACCGGAAGAAGCAATGAGGAATAATTCTTTCTTGATATCGTAACAAAAAAAACTACAATGACTTAGCTATGAATTTCAGAAAGGCGATAGTCGTGAATCTGGTCTGCGCACTGCTCGGTACTGCTGCGGTGTGGATGGTGCAGGGTGGCAATTTCAGCTCGGTGCTGTTGTTTGTGGCGCTGCTGCTCTGGCTGTGCAATGAGCTGTGGTATGCGGTGGTCACGGTTCCGTGGCTGATATATGGCCTGTGGTGCACCCTGCGGGGCAAGGAGAATCCGAACACCGAAAAGCAGGTGGCACGGGCCTTTTCGCTTGTCCTGCTGGTGGTTCCACATGTGATTTTTGCCGTGCTGTATGGTGTGGAGTCCATTACAGGCGGGCTGGTTTCTCCCATGCTGGGCATGCCGGTTTCCCACGGGCTGTTTGCCAGTGCTTTTGTGGCACCGGCGCTGCTGTGTTTCATCTGTCTGGTGTCGCCGGTTCCCCCGCTCTCTGTGCTGGTGCTGTGCAGTTACCTGTTTGAGCCGGAGCTCTGGCGGAAGCCCACGCAGCTGCAAGCCGTCGAGGAAAAGGCGGATTTACCGTCCGTCCCTGAAACATCGGCTGCTGTACCGCGTCACCCCGGGTTGCAGAAACTTGCCGGTGAACTGCTCTACTATGGCCGCCCGGTGGTGGGTGGCGAGAATCCCTACACGCGCCGCGATGGCGTGGTGGGTTCCCTCATGCTCGTTGGTGCGTTGGTGATGCTGGGCATGGCGGCTGGCTGTTATTCACAGACCCTGCTGGGTGCCGGTATGTGTGCGGTGCTGGCTCTGGTATTCGGCGGCCTGGGGATACACGTTCTGAATGCACCGAACCGCTGGAATGCCCGCCTGCGCGAAGCCGAGTTCGCCTTCACCCGCAGCCATGCGTATATTGCAGAGGGCGAATCCCTCCGGGATTTTCCCCTCGATGAGTGCCTGAGCATCACCCTCGAAGAACTACCGGGCAAGCTGGGTAACATCTACCTGCATCGGCGTGGTAAAGTGGGCATGGCGGTTCATGTGGCTTTCAACAGAGTGAAAGTTCATTACGACCCCGATATGGTCGATACCAGCGCACCATTGCAGGGATTTATACAGATTGAGAACCCCACGAAAGTCTATCGGCGTCTGGAGCAATGCCGTAAGGAACACGCAGAGTCATGACGGCAGAGTGGAAGAAATGTTTGTTGTGCCTCGATGAAGATGACGCGCAGACTCTGCGCACTTATCTCGCGGACGGTGTGCCTGCCAATGCTGCGGATGAGAATGGAAAGACGCTGCTGATGAGTGCTGCGCAGAGAGGCGCTCCGCGCTGCGTGCGGGAATTGCTGGTTGCCGGCGCCGCTGTCGGCCTGTGTGATAATGAAGGTAGAACCGCCCTGCACATGGCCGCGGACAGCTTCTCGTGGAACTGGCGCAAACCCTGGTGCCGCCCCGCTTCCTGTGTGTCGATGCTGCTGGAAGCGGGTGCTGACCCGCACCTGGTGGATGAAGGCGGGAAGAATCCTCTGGAACACGCAGCCAGCTGGTCTTTTTCTACGAATCATGCTGCTGTTTTCTGCCTGCTCCGGCTGGCGCTTTCAGAACGTCAATCACCAGTGATGCAGGCTGTCTGGAACGCCGATGTGGAGACCCTTGGTGCGCTTATTGAGCAGGGGCATGATGTGAATGTTGCGGATGAATCCGGCTACACTCCCTTGCACATGGCGGTGCTGCCCGGGCGTACGGTGTGCCTGCCTCCGCTGCTTGCAGCGGGCGCACAGACCGATGCCGTGAGCCGCGGGGGTAATACCCCTCTGATGCTGGCCACCTGGGCGGTGGATGCGGCCGCTGCGCAGCAGCTGCTGGCTGCCGGTGCATCGCCTGACCAAAAGGATGATGAGGGCAGGACCCCGTTGATGCGCGCGGTGAAGCTCAACAACGCGGCTTGTGTCAGAGCTCTGCTGGCAGCGGGTGCTGATGTGCACGCCACAGATGAATTTCAGTCCACTGCGCTGCATGACTCTGTGTCGCATCCTGAAATGATGCAGTTGCTGCTGGCCGCCGGTGCCAACCCGGATTGCACGGACAAACACGGAGCGACACCGCTGAAAGAGTGCGTCAATACGCAGCACTTTCTGGAATCTCTCGCAACCTGTGCCCGGCTGCTTATCGAAGCCGGGGCGGATGTGAATCTGCCTGAGTTCCGCGGTATCCCGCCGCTTTGCTGGGCCTGCAGCGAGCGGGAGGGACGATTCATCAGCCTGCTGCTGGCTGCCGGAGCCGATGTACACCATGCCGCACACGATGGGCGAACGGCCCTGCATTGGGCAGCGGAATCCTATAACGCGGCGGGTGTACGTCTCCTTTTGGCGGCAGGAGCGGATCCTTCCATCAAGGACAACACAGGGATGACTCCCCGGGATTATGCCAGGGGGAGGGATTGGAAAGAGTGCCGCGACCTGTTGTCCTCGGCGTTGGCCGAGCGGGGGATTCCGCTCGTCGCCGGTCCGGTCATGAAGGTGAGCGCGATTCGCACCCGTCTGCGCCGAAAGGCCGTGCTTCTGCATAGTGCTGTGCCGGAGCAGCCGCCGGTCGGGTTCGCCAGCTGGCTGGGGCGCGTGACGCACCGGCTGCCGGGTGAGTCATGGCCGACCGATGCAGAAGGAAAGCCCCTTGTGCCGCTGGCTACTCTTTATATCAAGGATTTGCCATATATGCCCGCGGCGCTCAGGAAACTGGCGCTCATCACCATTTTTGCACCGGAGGAACCGCGGGGCGGGGTAGATGCCGGGTGCGTTATCCGCACCTATACCAGCACTGAGGGGCTGGAGCCTTGTGATTACACCGCTGCGGATATGACTCCCTGTGTCCTGACTCCCGAGCCGGTGAAGAACGATATGCCCCGCACCCCCGCCTGCGGCGGCAGTGAGGAAATGTGGGATGCCATTGCGGATAGCGAGCGCGAGCAGGGTATCGACTATCAGGAAAGTATCATGGAAGCTGAGTACGATACCCACAAAATCGGCGGCTACCCGGGCTATACCCAGGAAGCCCCCGAAGTCCCCGGCGGGTATTCCTACGTGTTCCAGCTCTGCTCCGACTGGACCGCCGGACTGAGTATCGGCGACCTGGGGAACTACTACTTCTACTACAACTCCCGCCAAAACGCCTGGCGTGTACACATGGATTGCTATTAGCGGTATAAATCGGAGCTCAGCGAGAAGGTTGACGAGCTGGCATGGCCTGCCAAATTTAAAGCCAGACGATTACAGTGAGCCCTTGCGCAGGATGGCGGCGGTGGTTTTGGCTCCGTATTGCTCGGCGAGTTGCAGGGCCTGGGGGATGCGGGTGGCACCGGCGCGGAGGAGAATCTGCACCACCTCTGCGTGGTTGGCGGCAGCGGCGTATTCCAGCGCGGTGCGGCCTGCGGTGTCGGCCTTATGAATATCGACTTTCATGCCGAGCAGGATGCGGACCGCCTCGGTTCTGCCCAGAGCAGCTGCGAGAATGAGAGGCGAGCCGCCGGTGTTGCGCCCATCTGCAAAAGGTGCGGGAATCTCCCCGGGAAGGGGCGCGTTCATGTCGAAAGCCCAATTGCGGATGCGATAGATACCACAGGAATCTCCGTTTTCGATGGCTTGTCGCAAATCCTGGGGCTGCGGGGCATCCAGACAAGCCTCTGCGCCATGTTCCTGCAGCATTTTCAGCATCTTGCACGGCTCATCATCATCCTTCAACTGCACCAGAACGTCTCGAAGAATATCCGGCTGCACCAGGCGAAGGTCGAATCCATGCTGGAAGAGGAGCTCCAGCACTTTCTCCCGGTCTGTGGTGTAGCGGCAGCGGTGCATGAGGCTGCTGGCCGCCAGATTCGGGTCAGCTCCGGCCGCGAGGAACAGTTTAGTGAGCTCCAGCGCATGCTCTCCCGGAATGATGAAATGCCCCAGGCCCGAGGCGAGGGCATTGGGCGCATTTTCTCCGAAAGCATTGGGGTCGGCTCCTTCTTGCAGCAGACGTTTGCACTCATTCACCTTGCCCGCGGTGGCAGCACCTACCAGCCTGGCATGAATCGAGGCGGTGTGGCGGCTCTTCTGCAGCAAGGGCAGCACCGGGTTCTCTCCATACCAGGTACTTTCCAGGCACATAGCCCAGTCCAGCGCACTCATGCCGGCATTATTCCGGGCTTCCAGGTCGGCGCCGTGGCTGAGGAGCATTCGGACCATGGCCACGCCGTAGTGGATTTCCTCGCCGTCCATGCTCACCCCGTTCTGCTCCATGAGGGGTGTGTTGCCGGCCTTGTTGCGTTCGTTCACATCCGCCCCGGCTTCAATCAGCAGGCGTGCGGATTCTGCGCTGTAGGTGCAGTGGTGCAGGGGCGTGTTTCCCTTCTTGTCGCGAGCATTCGGGTCGGCTCCCTGTTGCAGCAGGTATCTGACTGCGTCCGGATGGGATAAGAGAAGTCCCATCAAAGGCGTCTTACCGTCTTCCCCCACAAAGTTCACGTCTGCCCCGGCCTGCACCAGCAGGCGGGCTGTTTCCAGAGAACGGGAAATCATGAGGGCGGAGGTGATGCCCCGCTCGCTGATTTCGACTTTCTCCGGGTCTGCGCCAGCTGCCAGCATACGCTTCACTTCATCTGCTCTGCCGAAGAAAGCGGCGTCCCATAAAGCGGTGCGGCCTCCCCATGAGCCCTGAAGCTCGTGGACGTCCAGTGTTTCAGCCGCTGCAACCATGCAGATGAGCGGTGCCAGTAGAAGAGGATGGTGGTAGTTCATATGCCGGAATACGCGGATTATATGTCTAAATAAAAAAAAGTCAATATATTATGATTCTTTTTCTTGTGTTTTCCTGTGCAGCAGCATGGCGGCAAGAAGGGCACCGAGAAGAAGAGAACTCACGGTGCCGAGAGCCAGATAGAAATCTCTATACCGACCGTGGTAGAAAACGTAGCTCTTGTCCAGAGACTCGGCTGTGGGCGCTATGGCCGCGGCTCGGTTGTACAGCTCCGTTTCGTAGCGGAAGATGTACAGTTTGTCATCGCTGATACGGCCGATGTAGTAAACGGGTGTGTCCTGTGGCAGGTAGCTGAAGCTATGCTGCACGGTGCTGCCATCTGACATGAACAGGGTGACGGTGTTGCCGCTTATCTGGCCTTCCGGGATTTTCAGCATGTCCCGGTTGAGCGGGAGCGGCTGCAGCTGGCTCTTGAACTCCAGACCGATTTCCTGCTTCAGGTGCCTGTTCTGGTAGAGCTTGTGGCCGCCGATGGATGCATCGTCTGCAAAGTAACCATGCGTGGTGACGGTGGCGAACATGGTGCCAGGCGCGGACTTTCTGGTTTCCACACACAGGAAGGGTGCGTGGATGCTCACGCCCGTATCGGGATGCGTGGCAGAGGAAAAGCTGCTGAGAATGCCACATTGCTTTTTCTGTGGCAGATGATTCAGGACGCATGCCAGCGAGAGTGCCAGCAGGACGCTGAGGAGTATGATTTCAAGCTTGCTGCGTAGCGTTTTCATGGGGAAAAGAAGGGTTCATAGATGGCATCGACCACCCAGCCGATGGGGGTGGCGATGATGGTGAGGGGAATATCGACTACCTCGGCGGCCCAGCTGAGCGGCATGAGGGGGTAGTTGTACCATGCTCTGCGGTCGGGTACCAGCCTCTCTGCGTGCCAGAATTCCAGCTGGGGAGTGCGTAAATCATTCTTCTTCAGAGAAGCCGCTGAGTCCAGAACCAGCTCGGCTCCGCTCAGGTCGGTTTCTGCTGCCGGGATAACGGGAACCTGGTAGAAGGGTTTGTGATGTTCCCGGGTGATTCGCATGAGCCGGACTGTCAGCCGCCGGTACTGCTTCACGTTCATGTGGGCATAGTAGTATTCCTCCGGGGCTCCGGCTGAAGCTCTTTCTCGCGGTCGCGAATCAGGCCAGCCCCACTGGTTGGGGGTATTATGCCACCCACGTCCATGCAGGATGAATGTTTCGCTGGCCGGTGCATAGGTGATGGGAATCTGCACGATATAGGTATCACCTTTTTTCCACACCTTGTTGTGGACGATGTAGTTCGGCCGGTGTTCCGGCCGGTGCGTGTAGAGAAGCTTCGCTTCCTCGCGACCAATGGTGGAGATGGCTCCGCCTGTATCAATGACGGTGTAGCGCCCGGTGTAGAGCGAGATGCATCCCTCCAGTCCCAGTGAAAGAAGGAGGATTCCCAGCATGGCGAAGATTCTGCGGCGGCGGGTCATCAGTTATGCAGTGGTTCGTAGATGGCATCGCACACCCAGCCTATGGGGGTGGCGATGATGGTGAGAGGTATATCAATGATATCCAGCACCCGCCAGAGTGGCTGTAGTTGCCGGTTGCGCTCCGTGCGGCGTGGCGGAATGGAACGGGTGCTGATGTTGCCGATGAGCGGCAGGCCTTCTTCCTCTTCCCGGAGGTCAACGCTGGTGGTGGGACCGTGCCCCGCATAGATGAGCGTGGCACCGGTGAAATCCACTTCTGCCGCGGGAATCAGTTTCAGGTTCGGAATACTGGGGCGGAGTTTGTAGCGCTTGCATATGGTGCGGTACTGGTGCGGCCAGAGCTCTGCGTAGTATAGCTCTGTGGGATGCGCTGCTATCTCTTTTTCCTCCGGTCCCCAGTAGCGGTTTTCGAGTGTGTTCCGGTTTCCTCTGTGTCCGGCGTTGTGCTCGATGACGGGCGGATGCAGGGGAACGAAAGCGATGGGGACTTCGACAATGTAGCGGTTTTCTTTTCGCCATACGCGCCTGGGGTATGCCCATTGGCCATCCGCTGCTTTCATTTTCTGTTTATGCGGGTGTTCCATGCCCTCATTTTCGAGAGCCCCGCCCAGATTGACCGCCGTCCAGCGCCCCGTGAGAACAGCACCACAGCCTCCCAGCCCGAGAATAAACAGGCTGAGGATGACCCTGAGGATGATTCTGACACGTGGCGACATGCTTTCTACCCTTATTAACTCATATGAGCGGCAAATCCGCAAGTAAATTTGCAGAAACAAACAAGTTCCCGGCGCATGGCGTCGGGAACTTGTTTGTTCAGGGTAGGGGTGACTTCGGGGCACAGTCCGGGTGCGGAATCGTCACGGTGAGATGGTGCGATTCAGGCAAAGGGGTGCTGACCGATAGTCTGGGTGGGCTCGGTAAGTGACGCTGCAGTATGCGGGCGCGGGTTACCGTGACTTGGTTCAGGAAAACAGAGCTGTGGCGCAGTGGCGCAGAATCAGCGTATAATACCCGGC
>JAZRBC010000202.1:0-2280 GCA_045634905.1 Akkermansia sp. | reverse complement strand
TTTTTCTTCTTCCTCTACCTCACCTGGGGCGGGCGGGTTATCGTCCGGCGTTTGCAGGTCGGTAGGGGCATCGAGCTCTTCCGGCATGGGCGGGGGCAGCTCGCGGGTGGGCGGGTTAAGCATGGTGCCGGTCTCTACGAGCTCTGCAATATGCTCACCGCTGAGGGTTTCGTACTCAATGAGCTTGTCGGCAACAAGCAGAAGCTTGTCCTTATTCTCGGTAAGGATATTGATAGCGCGCTGATAGTTTTCCGTTACAATGCGCTGAATCTCCTCGTCGATAATCTGAGCGGTGCGCTCGGAGTAATTGCGGGTGGTTTGAGAGATATCGCGGGCCAAGAACACCTCGCTGTGGTTGGAGCCGTACTCCACGGGACCGAGCTTCTCGCTCATGCCGTATACGCAGACCATCTTGCGGGCGATACTGGTCGCCTGGTGAATGTCACCACGTGCACCGCCGGATACATCGCCGAACACGACGAGCTCGGCACAGCGGCCGCCCATGGCCATCACGATGTAGTCGAGCAGCTCGCTCTTGTATTCGCTGTGCTTGTCCTCATCCGGCAGCATCATGGTCACCCCCAGAGCCGGGCCACGGGGGATGATGGTCACCTTGTGCAGAGGCAGGCTCTTGGCCAGAGCAGTCTTAAGGAGACATACGGCGTGGCCTGCTTCATGAATGGCGGTCATGTATTTCTCCTTGTCGGAGATTTCCAGAGAACGGCGCTCGCGACCCCAGCGTACCTTTTCGCGGGCTTCTTCCAGGTCACCCTGCTGCACGGTGGGCTTGTTGTGGCGGGCGGCGATGAGGGCAGCCTCGTTCACGAGATTGGCCAGCTCAGCGCCGGAGAAACCTGTGGTGGCGCGGGCAATCGGTCCCAGGTCCACCTCAGGGGAAAGTTTGACCTTGCGGGCATGCACGCGGAGAATCTGCTCACGCCCTGCGGCATCGGGCAGATTCACCGTCACCTGGCGGTCGAAGCGGCCGGGACGCAGCAGTGCCGGGTCAAGTACGTCGACACGGTTAGTGGCGGCAATGACGATGACATTCTCGTTGGCAGTGAAACCGTCCATCTCCACCAGCAGGGCATTGAGCGTCTGCTCGCGTTCGTCGTGACCACCGCCCACGCCGTGGCCACGGTGGCGACCCACGGCATCAATTTCATCGATAAAGATGAGGCAGGGACTGTGCTTCTTGGCTTCGGCAAACATATCGCGCACACGGCTGGCACCCACACCGACGAACATTTCCACGAAGTCAGAGCCGGAAATGGTGTAGAAAGGCACCCCGGCTTCGCCTGCAATGGCGCGGGCGAGCAGGGTCTTACCCGTGCCGGGAGGACCTACCATGAGCACACCCTTGGGAATGGTACCGCCCAGGTTGCGGAACTTCTGGGGATTACGCAGGAACTCCACGATTTCCCACACTTCCTCCTTGGCTTCAGAAATACCGGCCACATCCTTGAATGTGACCTTATTCTGGTTCGGGTCAAGCAGGCGGGCACGACTGCGGGCAAACTTCATGGCACTGCCGGGACCTCCGCCCTGAGCACGGAAGAAGATGAACAGCATGAGCAGTATAAGCAGCCCCACGGGCAGAACATTCACCAGGAACATGGTCCAGGTATTGCTCTCTACGGCGTATTTGATATCGTTACCCAGCAGGTCGCGTACTTCTTCACCCTGGAATGCAGGGTTGAACTCTACCCGGACAGGCTCAAGGTCCTTGATGGTGATGGTGCCTGTGGGGGCTTTGCGGTATTCACCGACGATAATATTTTTATTGCCCATCTCATAAATTTCCGGGCTGTTGTCGGTGATGATAATACGGCCCTCGGTTCCCAGACGAGAAAATTGTTCGGCAGTAATTTTGTCTCCCTGCAGATGGGCGGACCCGTGGACTATCCTGGTAGTGATACCAAGACTATTGCACAGGTCGCGGATTCCTTCAGAATCCGTAAAGTACATGTAGAAATGCTGTCTGGGGTATTCCGGAGCCTTGCGGTATTCGTAAGCGGTAATAACACCTTCGGTAGACGAGGAGTTCATCGTCACCTCGATGGGAAACTTCTTCGGGTCGTTCATCACAACCTTGCCAGCACGGTAATCCTGGCGGAACTGTTCCAGAGAAATAACACGTCCGGGCGAGGCAAGTGCGCCATCGAACATGAAGGCCACAATGAGAATGCCTGCAATGACAGCCATGAGAATCATGACTCCCCAGTTAGGAGAACCTCCGGGAGTGGGTAATTTGTTGGGTTGTTTATTCGGGTCAGACAT
>JAZRBC010000201.1:0-2996 GCA_045634905.1 Akkermansia sp. | reverse complement strand
CCATTTTTGCGCCGGAGGAAGCCTGGGCAGAAAACCCGGACGAAAAGCCGCAGCTAGGCTGCGTCATCCGCGTGTACCCCACGCTGGAGGGGCTGGTTCCCTGCGACTACGCATCGCAGGTGTGGAAGACCTGCATGCTGACCCCGGAGGCAGTGGCGCACGATATGCCCAAATGGCCGGATTGCGGCGGCGACGAGCGATTATGGTCCCGATTCCTGGCCATGGAAACCATCATCGATCTCGATGATTATCACAAGGACATCTGTTCTGCTGTCTACGAAACCATCCTCAAGGAAAAGTTCCCCGCCGCGTTCGATGCTTCCGCCCCCGCCGTCTACGAAACGCACAAAATAGGCGGGTACCCCACCTATGCCCAGGGCGCGCCGGATATTCCCGCGAGCTATCCCTTCGTGATGCAGATTAACTTCGATTCCGATGCGGACCTGAACATAGGCGACTGCGGCAGCTACTACTTCTACTACAACGCAGATAAGAACGACTGGCGCGTCTATTCCGACTGCTATTGACAACGCCCCCACCCGACCACTGACTTGCCTCTGATTATTTCAATCCCATGACCCGTTCCTTCATCCACACAGCACTGGCTTCCGCCACGCTTCTGCTGTCAGCCTGCAGCACCGAACTTGAGCAGAAACAAGCCATGCTCCAGGACATACACAATCGCGTGCATCTTGAAAGCTGCCGGAAAAATTACCAAGACCACGTCAAATCGCTCCAGCGGAATATCAACGAGCTCCGGGAGGCTCTGGGCAAAACCGTGCAGGCCGAGTGGAGCTGGAGCATTGAATGCGACGCCTGCGATGAAGCCCTGCTGCCGGAACCGGTGCGTCTGAGCAAGGCGGAACTGGACACGCTGAAAGCCACGCTGGCCCAGGCCGAAGCCATGCCTCCCCTGCCGCAGGAATCATTCATGACACCCTGCCCCAGGCTCACCTTTTCCGATACGGGTGAAATAGTGATTCCCGTGCCGGTTATGGCAGGCTGCTGCTGTGGCGGGGTGTTCTGCCAGTTGAGCCTGCAGGATGCCGCCGGCAACTGGCTCTTCTTCCTGTCCGAGGAAGATTTCATCCCCGCATCGCGACTCGAAGAATGGAGACTCAACAAGGACGACCTCCGCCCGGAGCTGCTTCTACCCGATGCAGCATATGCGCAATTCTTCGCCCTGCCCGCCACCCGGAAAGCCATGGCCGCCGATAAAGCCCTGCAGAAGAAGCTGGAACAAACTCACGCCCCGGAGTAACAAGCCTGGAGAGGATTGACAATCGGGGGCTCTGATAAGTCCGGAAATTACCATGGAGCCCAATAAATTGGAATATGCAGAAGTACGAGGTACGAGGTGGGAAGTGCGAAGTATAAAGTCAGGCAGGCTACGCCTGCAGGTGTTTTCTATTGATAACAAATGGCGAGCCGCAAGGCTCGCGGAACTTTCACTTCGTACCTCCCACCTCGTACTTCGTACTTTTGTCGGAACGACAAAGTCAATTTACCTGGCACCGGCTTTGCGGAGCATGCCGGTGATTTCACGCTCGTCGATGCGGAGCTCCATCATGGGGGTGTTGCCCTCCTTATCTGGCATATTCACATCTGCCCCGGCATCAATGAGCGCCTGCAGCAACTCCACCGGCATCGCCTCACCATCCCACATGCCGGTGATTTCGCCCTTATCATTGGTGATGCATCCACCCGTGGAGCGGGGATGCCGCATCTGGAAAAGCAAGGCGGTCTCGCCCTTCTTGTTGCGGAGGTTCGGGTTCGCACCGGCGGCCAGCAGCACACGAGCCACCGGCAGATCCAGGGATTCATTCATCAGCGCCGTGCATCCATCGTCATCCTGGGCATTCACATCAGCCCCATGCTCCAGCAACAGGCGTGCTATTTTCTCGTTGTCGCCATTCAGTATCAGCGGAGTTCTGCCATCCTTGCGCTCATTTACATCGCATCCTTTTTCAATCAGATAAGCGGCCAGGGATGCCCGGCCACACAGGGCGGCAGTATGGAGTGGCTGGCGGGCATACGCCGGGTCCTGCAGCGAAATGCCGCGTTCCTCCAGCATGCGCGCACAGGCAATGACATCCTTCCCGTCTGAATCATCACCATAACCGCCCAGCACATTCCAGATGGGAGACTTGCCGGAATCCGCATCATAGCGAGGCACCTCGCCTCCGGCATCGAGCACCGCCCGCAGATACTGCGGATAACCGCTTCTGGCTGCACTCAACACATCCTCCGGCTCAACCCTGGCGTCGGCATCCAGCAGCACCTGCACAATCTCCATATTATCTTTCTGCAGAGCCTGGCTCAACGGGCTCGTTTTCACATAGTATCCACGGCGCTCCTCCTGCTGGTTCGGGTCTGCACCGGATTCGAGCAAACGCCGCACTTCCGCCACGTTCTCCTCCCGCACGGCATTCACCAGCAACAGCTCCCCGGATTCCAGCGGTGCATTCACATCCACACAGCTCACCAGCAGCGAGCAAAGCGGCAGCAGCAGATAACAAAAAGTCATTTTCATAACTCGGAGATGCGTAAAACCGGCCGAACGATAACACACTACCCCCTGCAAGTCAAGGCGGAAAACGATAACAAGGCCTTCCTGTTCCCGTTCGCACAGTTCACAGCACAATAATTCTTCTTGAAGAAGAAACAGCAAAAGAGTAAGATGAAGCCGCAATGACAGAAGCAGCACCACAGACTACTGAACGGGAGTTCCGTCTGCACCAAGGCTGCGGGTGCTCTCCCCGCGGCTGCGCCCTCACCCTTTTATGGCTGTATCTCCTGCAATGCCTCGCCGCAGCCGGAGCCCAGTGGCATAAATACGACACCCGCACCATCGATGGCGTGCAGCTTACCCTGTACTACCCCGCCAGCGAAAGCGTGCCGATGTATCTTCCAGGCATCGGAGCCGTGCCGATGATGATACATTGGCTCACCTGGGGCAGAGATCTCGAACTCGTGAAAGCGCTCGATATCCGACT
>JAZRBC010000200.1:0-2706 GCA_045634905.1 Akkermansia sp. | reverse complement strand
AAGGCTTGCCATGCGGCAGGGTTCCTGATAGTCTGGCTGGCATGAAGGTGCTTTTCCGGTTACTCATGCTGAGTGTGGGCCTGGTGGCCTATGCCCAGGAGTTTGACCCTCAGCCGATGGATCTGGACCCGCTCTCGCTGGAAGTGCAGCAGCCGGTGAAGCTCCCGGTTGCACCTGCGGCTCCCATGGCAGATGATGATTATGCCGAGGAAATTGAGCCGGAGAAGGGAGCGCTGGATGTGCCCCGAGACCAGACCCGCGTGGCGGTACTGGGCTATCATAATTTCAGCAAGACGGCCCCTGTCACTCAGATGCTCATGCGCACTGCTGAGTTCCGGGGGCAGATGGAGTACCTGCACCGCGCCGGCATTACGGTTATCAGCATGCAGGAGTTCCTGGAGTGGCGTCTTGGTACCCGCACCCTGCCTGCGCGCTGCGTCCTCATCACTCTGGACGATGGATGGAAGAGCGTTTATACCGATGCGTACCCCATTCTCAAGGAGTACGGTTATCCTTTCACTTTGTTCCTGTACACCAATTACCTGCATGGCCGGGGCGACAGCCTTTCGCAGGCTCAGGTCAGGGAGATGCAGGCCAATGGTGCCACTATCGGCAGCCACTCGGTGAACCATCTTTACCCCCGCAGCTGGAAAAAGGTGGAAAAGGAAGGGGCTGAGGCCTATGCTGCACTGGTGGATGCCGAGCTGGGCGAATCTCAGAAGAAGCTCAGTGAGCTGTTCGGCCCGGTGAATACATATTGCTACCCGGGTGGTTACAATACGCCGGGTATGCTGGAGCGTATGCCTGGCTATGGCTATGTGGCCGCTTTCACCGTTATTCCCGGCAAGGTGACCTCCAGCACGGATGCGCTGCTGATTCCCCGCTACATGATTTTCGGCAACAAAAGTTCGATTTTCCGCAGTGCGGTTGATTTCCGTGTGGCTCAGCTGGGGTCGGATGTCACCAGCGGTGCCAGTCCCGGTACTTTGCCCCCCAGCACCCCGCCTCCGCCCTTTGAGGTGATGCCCAAGCCGCATGAAACCGTGGCTCCGGATTTTCCCAGCATTACCGCCTACATGGGCGATGTTGCCGGACTTGATATTTCCTCCGTTCAGATGAAAGTGAGCGGATTCGGTCGCGTGCCTGCCAGAATCGATAAGGCAACGCGAACCCTGCAGTGGGTGCTGCCCTGCCGCATCTACATGCCCGACCTCTCTGTGCACGTTACCTGGCGAGATACCCAGGGCACCAGCCACAAGGCTGAGTGGTCCTTCAGTATTGACCCGAACGCGCCAATCCAAACCGTAAACACCATACCATAAGACATGGCTCCTGAAGAAACCACCCCGATCGAAGCTGAGGTGAAGCCCGCAGCCCCTGCTAAGAAGCAGCGCACCCCGCGCAAGAAGGCTGCCGCCACCAAGGCCACCGGAGAAGCCGGCGCTCCCGCCGCCTCCGCTGAGTCCGCAGCTCCCGCCGCGCCTGCCAGGAAGCAGCGCGCTCCCCGCAAGAAAACCACCAAGCCTGCCGCAGAGGCTCCCGCCCCGGCTGAGAAACCTGCCGAGCAGCCTGCAGCTCCTGCTGCTCCCGCCCCGGCTCCTGTGGAAAAGCCTGCTGAAGCTCCCGCTGCTTCTGCAGCTGAGCAGCCTAAGCAGGAGAATCAGCCCCGCAAGGAGCGCCCGAACCACCACAAGAAGGATCGCAAGCCCGAGAATCAGCAGCAGACTCCCCAGCAGCCTGCTCCCGCACCCGTGGCTGAGAAACCTGCCCAGCAGGAGCGCGCCTCCGATATCGAAAACCCGGATGCCGCCCCGCAGCTGCCGCCGGCTCCCGGTTTTGCTGCGCCTGAGACCGTGGGTGGCAACGAGGGTGGCTCCAACAGCCGCCGCAAGCGCCGCCGCAACCGCAACCGCAACCGCGAGAACGGCCAGCAGCCCCAGCAGCCTCAGGCCACCCCGCAGGTGGACAAGGAGGAACTCGTGCGCCGCGCCTGGAAGATTTTCCTGGGTGAAGTGACCGAGGAAGGCCTTGCCCTCATGGATGATCGCACCGCTGCCGAGGCTTCCCGCCGCGCTTTCCGCGTGGCAGAGCTGTTCCTCATCGAGGCTGCCCGTCATCGTCCCTCTGCTCCCGTGGCGGAGGAGATGCCCGAGGAACCCGAGGCCGACTCCGCCGAGGAAATGGAGCAGGAATAAAGCCTGACCAATGATTTAACAGAAAAGCCCGCGTTGCTTATGCACCGCGGGCTTTTCGTCATGCGTTCAACTGCTTACGCAGCCTGGCGCATTCCTTCAGTTCGACCTCTAAATCTGGTGGGCTGGAGAGCAGAGATTCTGCGTAGCCGTATAACCGGGCCTCCTCGAGGTAGTGGTTGAAGTAGGTGTCGGAATGGTAGAACTTCTCGCAGCAATCCAGCATGCGATGCATGGCTGCAATGGCCTCCGGCGTCTCGGTATCCAGACTGTTGCAGCGAATGCTGATGATGCACCTGGTCCACTGGACGACAACTTCGAGCTCCTCGGCATCGTCGAAGTGTGTGAAAAGCCGTTCCCAGGCGGGGGCATAGTAGGCAAATCCCACCGGCCCCATGAAGGCCAGGCTTTCCTGCATGTGCTGGTAGCCATCGGTGAGCTCCTCGAAAATCTGCTCACGGGTTTTGCCATAGAATTCCTTTACGGCATACCTCTCATCGAGCGAGTCGTAGAC
>JAZRBC010000199.1:0-1941 GCA_045634905.1 Akkermansia sp. | reverse complement strand
GCGGCAGCAGCTACGGCACGCATGGCGAAAGAACGCATCATCATGGATGGTGCAGCGGCGGCAATCCCGGCATCTGTATCTTCGCCGGTTTCCTCCTTGTCTTTATCCTCATCATCCTCCTTATCAGCGGCCTGAGAGGGTGCATCTGCCAGGAAATTCTCCACGGCTCCGGCACTGGAGTTCATGCCGGCTGTAAAATCGGCTTCCGGACGTGCGGTGCCGGCACCCGGGGCAGAGCCCCCCTGCGCGGGTTGCGTATTGGCAGAACCAAGCGTGGTGGTCACCTTGGGCGCAGCCTGGCGGTACATAGCGCGGCCACCGCCTATCCCCATACCCACGGGGGCATGATACCCGACCTGCTGGAAATGCATGATGCGGCCCCGGTACGTTTTGAACAAGGCATCGCGATAGGCAGACATGCTGTTCATCCCGTGTTTCATGGCTTCTGCAAAGCGAAGCATCAGCTCATCCTGAACAGAAAAGTCCGTATTAAACTGACCGAATCCCTGCTCACGAAGGCGATGTGCCAGATTCCGCAGCAGGTCCTGCCCATCCTTCGAGTCCAGACGGTCATCATCCTCCAGAAGCGCCTCCAGCAACCACTGAGCTTCTTCCCGGGTCAGCTCTATGTCACCTGCACCAGCCGCCTGACGGCTCAGCATGTCTTCCAACGCACTGCTGCCTTTCCACCAGCTGGCATTCAACCAATTGCGTTTGTAAACCTGGGTCCACGCTTCCTCGTATGCCACAAGCGGGGATTTACCAGCCTCGCGCAGCTCCCGGGCCAGAGCCAGGGCCTCGCGGCGCAACGCCTGCTGCCGCTCCAGCTGCGCCTGACGCAATGCCGGATTATTCTTTATGGTTCCATAGATGTCGGAATAATCGACCTCTTCGAATGCTTCACCTTTCTCACCTGTGACTCTGAAGACACGGGGCGCATGCTGAGCTTCCTCCCGGGGCATGACCCACCAGTAGTCCAACATCACGCGCTCCTGAGCATGAGCCATGCCCAGACCGGCCCCCACTACTGCAGCAAAATACCGCAGCCACCCTTTGCATACGGTGGCTTGCCTGGTGGCAAATGTTACAGTCGTGGTACAGTCATTCTCCATGAGAGACGGTGCTTACTCATCGCGCGTGCCACAAGTATACTCTCATTTTGTTGATTTACAAGCCCTAATTGTTGGCCGCAACTCAGTTTTTTTCACCTTATTAACAACTATATATAGATATCGCAATTTAATAAACACAATATATTGGGGGGGGTGACACTATATTAGATTTCTTCCAATTAAACGCAACTGACTTATTTTCTGCCGCTTACGTATTCACTATCACACCGATAGAATCTCAACAGATTTCCCACCACGATTCGCAACATTTTCAGGGCTGCTGAGTTTTCTCTGCAGCAAAACGCTCGAAGGAAGCATCGATGATGCGGCAATCCACATAGCAGCCGGGAAAAGTGGGAGCAGAGGTGAACACGAGTATATCCAACGGGTCACCATCCAGGTAGCGGGTATCCTCCGCAAAGCCGTATTCCGCGGAATAGTACACGGAAGAATAAAGCACGCGGTCCAGCTTGATGCGGCCGGTCTTTTCATCCACCTCATACTTATTGCGACTTCCCATGGGGATTTCGATGCGAGCTTCGACGATACGAGGATCAGGTGTTAACTGGGCTTCTTCCGGTGGTGGAGGCTCTTCTGCTGTCCCATACCTGCTAACAATGAGATTTACCGAGCGTTTCGCCCAGAGTGCACCTTTCATCAAGGTGAAGAAAGTTGTAGGATCAATAGCTCTGATGGCTCGTTTGAATCGTCACGGCAGCCTGAAAACCACCTGCCCCCCTCCCGGGTTATTTTCTTCATTATCCAGCTTGGACGGAACAAGCTACGCACTGGATAATGATTCAGAATACCGTCCTGCTACATATCCAGG
>JAZRBC010000198.1:0-4002 GCA_045634905.1 Akkermansia sp. | reverse complement strand
CGGGCATCGATGAGAGCCATCTCCTGCGGCGTAGTGACCACCACCACGCCATCCATCTGCACCGTCTGCACGATGGTAAGCTGAATATCGCCCGTACCGGGAGGCATATCGAGAATCAGGAAATCCAGGCCACCCCAGTCGGTCTCCTTGAGGAACTGCTGGGTGTAGCGGGTAGCCAGCGGGCCGCGCACCGCCACGGGAGAGGCTTCATCCATCATGAGCCCCATGGAAAGCAGCTTCACGCCGTGTGCCTGCACCGGGATGAAACGCTCGTCCTCGCCGGCATCCGGCAGTTCCTTGGTGCCAAACATCAGCGCCATGGAGGGGCCGTAGATATCCAGGTCAAGCAGACCGGTGCGGTAGCCCAGGCGTGCCAAAGCCACGGCCAGGTTGGCTGAGACCGTACTCTTGCCCACGCCTCCCTTGCCGGATGAAATGCCGATGATGTGCTTCACCCCCGGCAGGCTGGTCTTCCACTTGGCGGGGTCATCGTGCATGCTGGAAGGCTTCTCCACATCCGGGTTGTGGTATTCGATATCCACATCAATACTCTTCACTCCGGGCATCTCCTTGACCTCGGTCATCACGCTCTGGTACACAAAGCGCGGCACGTCCTCGTTCTTGCTCTCAATGCGCAGCTCAATACGCACCGCACCTTCAGCAGAAACCTCGATATTCTTCACCAGGCCGAAAGAGACGATATCACGGCTGAACCCGGGGTATTTCACCGTGGTCAGCGCTGCGCGAATCAGCTCCGGCGTTATTTTTGCATCACTCATATCACTAACAGCCCGCAGGCCTTGCTACTATGCGCCTTCCACCCTGATTTGTCAAGGTGAAAGCCAGCCAGCAATCAATGGCGCCGGCGGCGCGCAGCCAGCCCAGCCAGGGCCAGAAGGCTCAGCGCAGCCGTAGCAGGCTCCGGAACACGCTGCAGCCCCCAGGTATCGGACTGCGTGATATCGAATATCTCAAAGCAATTCAGATACATGGTCTTCGGTCCATCGCTCGAATACCAGCCATGGTCCGAGACCAGCTGATAATATTCACCCGTTACCGTAGTATCATTCCCCCCGGGAAGAGTCAGGGACACCGGCTCACCGCTCAGCGCAGCATAGAAAAGCCCGGCATCCGGGTACCCGTTCTGATTATCGTCTGAATCGGTCAGCCACAGACCTTCAATCCGGCCATTGGCATCAAATTCAGCACCCCAGAGCGTAATCGCGTGTCCGTGAATGTCCACCCCCTCGTTTTTCACAAAGATGGAAGCTGTCACACCGGAACCAGCGAGAATGGCATTTCTGAGAGTCAGACTCGCGGCTCCGAGCTCGGCGGCGCCCGCCTCCACCTGACTCATGAAATCCACCACTTTATAAGCAGAGGGGGAGCCGATTCCCCCACCCGCAAGCGATGCATCATACCACATGAACCCACTGGTCTCATTCTCCAGGTAGCGATAAAAGCCTTCGAAATGCTCAGTCTTGTTTATCGTTCCGTTCATGATGGATTGGTGTCCCATATCATAACCGGCATATTTCCGGGATTCTGCATCATCCTTTGTCTGAGTGTAATAGCCTGTGAGCCACCACTGCATAGCCCCGGCAGAGCTGCCACCCGCATCTGCTTTGACGCTGTTCTTGAAGGTGGTCCATATTTCCTCTCCGGTGGGAATCCCGGCCGGGATGACGTACCGGCTCTGCCAGTAATTAATCATATTGCTGGCAGATGCCGCCCAGCAAAGATTGTTGTCGCCATCCTCCACATCAGGATTCACCTTGTTATAATCCGCCCACCCACTTTCCTGACTTACACCGGGCAGAAAAATAGTTTCAGCCTGAACACCGCCCAGACTCAACAGCAACAGAAAAAGGAACAATTTCTTCATACCGGCACACACGAGACTTGCCCGCCCCGGCAATAATGCCCACCACATTCAGAAAAATCAAGGTTAAAGGGAGATAGAAATATGTTTTTTCTTGCAGATGACACGAAGCATGCTAGAATGCAGATTATGTTCAAGAAAGCTTTGAAGATATGTGCATTGGCCGGAGCCCTGATACCCTGCTGGGGAGCCGGTGAAGTAAAGCCCCTGCCAGCTCCGGTGATGACCGGCGGCATGCCGCTCATGGAGGCGATTGCGAAGCGCCAGAGCGCACGCGACTATGATACCACCCGCGCCATCGATGACCAGACGCTGGCAGACATACTGTGGGTGGCCTGGGGCAAGAGCCCGCACGGCAAGCGCACCATTCCCACCTCGCGCAACCTGCAGAACATGCAGCTTTTTGTGCTCACCCCCACGGGCACCTGGGAATACGACGGTATGGCGCACACCCTGCGCAAGGTGAACGATAAGAACCTGATACCCCTCTGCGAGCGCCAGGATTTCGTGAAAACCGCTCCTCTGCACCTGCTCTACACCTGCCTGAATGACCGCGGCGGCGAGAACCACGTGGGCTCTGCCTACCAGAATGTGTATCTCTACTGCACCTCCCGCGGGCTCTCCACCGTCATCCGCGCCATGATTGACAAGGAAGGCCTGAAACAGGGGCTCGGTCTCCCTGCCGACCACAGCGTCATCGTGCACCAGTGCATCGGCTGGCCAGCCGGCACCGGCAAGTAATTTTCCACCAACAAAAACTTGCCAATAGCGTGCTCATGGTGTAAAGTACGGGGTAGCACAAGCCCGTTCTCGCACGCTCGCGCGCGAGGTGGTGTGTCTCCTCACGCCCGACCTGTGCTGAGAACACAAACTGAACAGTTATGTCCCAGGTAACAAAAACAATAATCAAGTTGCTGGTCGTGCTGCTGCTGAGCGGCAGTATGCTATTCCTGCCCTTCGAAGAATGGGGCCTGCCGGTGAACCCGATTCAGACGCGCGTGATTGCGCTTTTCGTGTTTGCTGCGCTCATGTGGATTCTGGAGGTCATTCCGATCTGGACCACCTCGGTGCTGGTGATTACGCTGGCGCTGCTGGGTACCTCCAACACCTCGCTGAATTTCCTGAAAGTCGCCAAGTTCGAC
The DNA here is from genome assembly GCA_045634905.1 of Akkermansia sp. Lineage (GTDB taxonomy): Bacteria > Verrucomicrobiota > Verrucomicrobiia > Verrucomicrobiales > Akkermansiaceae > Akkermansia. The sequence goes on along the minus strand of JAZRBC010000198.1, from coordinate 978 downwards.
AAGCCGGCGGTGCAGGCCATTGTGGCCGATGCCTACGGCCCCGGCGCTGATGCCGCTGTGGTGAAGGCTGCTCAGGAAGCGGTGGTGACAGACCTGGCCAAGGTCTCCAACATGACCCCCACTGCCGTGCGCAACACCATCAACAACGTCATTCTCAAGCCTGTGGTGAGCGGCAAGGCTGATGCCGCTCAGGCCACCGCGCTCAAGGAGGCCTCCGGCCGCCTGTATGACGGTGAAGTGAGCCAGCGCATCGACAAGCTTGACCTGGTGAACCTGACCCAGCAGAAGAGCATTTTTGCCACCTTTGCTGACCCCATCATCATCCTGTTCCTTGGTGGTTTCTTCCTGGCTGATGCCGCTACCAAGTTCCGTCTGGACATCAACCTGGCCCGCGTGCTGCTCAAGCCCTTCGGCACGAACCCGAAGTACGTGCTGCTGGGTCTCATGAGCGTGACGGCTCTGTTCTCCATGTTCATGAGCAACACCGCCACCGCCGCCATGATGCTGGCTCTGCTCACCCCGGTGCTTGCCCTGTTCAAGCCGGAGGATCGCGGTCGCGCTGCCTTTGCACTCTGCATCCCGATCGGTGCCAACGTGGGTGGCATCGGCACTCCCATCGGCACCCCGCCCAACGCCATCGCCCTGAAGTTCATGCAGGAGAACGGCTGGAATGTGACTTTCGGTGACTGGATGATGTTCGGCATTCCCTTCGTCGTCATCATGCTGCTCATCGGCTGGGTCATCCTCATCAAGATGTTCCCCATTGACCAGAAGAGCCTCGACCTGGCCAAGGAGATGAAGGGCAAGTTCCTGACCACGCCCAAGGCCTGGGTGGTATACATCACCTTCATCGTGACCATCCTCCTTTGGGTCATTCCCAAGCAGTATCATGGTCTGGATGCCAACAGCGTAGCCATCATCCCCATCGCCGTATTCTCCGTGACCGGCGTTATCACCAAGAAGGACCTCAAGGCCATG